>NZ_JBTYMC010000183.1:0-13461 GCF_054880855.1 Streptomyces sp. S6
GCCGTGCGGCGCGGCCGGTGCTGGGGCCGGACGCGGAGGCGTTGTTGCGGCGTTTCGCGGCCGAGCACGACGACCTCCAGGACGTGCTGGAGGCCGTGCGGACCGCCGCCGGTCTGCTCGGCGACGACCCCTCTCCCGCGTCCCTCGCGGCGGTGGTCCGCGCCCACCGGCTGCTCACCGAGCGGCTGCTGCCGCACGAGCACGCGGAGGAGCACCAGCTCTACCCGGCGCTCGCCTCCGCGCTCGGCGGGCCCGAGGCGACCGCGACCATGAGCCGCGCCCACACCGAGATCGACCGCCTCACCGCCCGGCTCGCCACCCACCTCGCCCTCGCCGCCCCCGTCGGCGCCCCGCTGCCGGAGCAGCTCGACGACCTGCGGGCCTGCCTGTACGGGCTGTACACCGTGCTGCGGCTGCATTTCACGCAGGAGGAGGAGAACTACTTCTCGCTGGCGCCCTGAGGTGCTGCCGTTTCCCGGCTCCGACGCGAGCGCCTCAGTTCTGGTGGGAGTCGCGCGTGGGAAACGTGAGGGTGGCCGGCATCATCATCGCCGCACCCACGCCCATGCCGGCGCGTGCCGCGAGGAGCATCGCCGTCGAACCCGAACCGGCCGCCCACGCGGAGGTCGCCCCGAACACCACGAGCCCCGCGGTGAACACCCGCCGTCGTCCGAACCGGTCCGCCGCGCCGCCCGCCACCAGCAGCCCGGCGAAGGACAGCGCGTAGGCGTCCACGATCAGCAGCGACACGCAGAGCACGACCAGCGCGGTCCACCGGCTCTGCGCCCCGGGGTCCCCACCGGGCGCGGACCGGGGCGACAGTCCTTGTACAGGCGTCATGTCTCCATACAGCCCGCCGTGTCCGACGGGCGGCCAAGGACCGAACGGCCCGGAAAGGGCCCGGCCGGCCACCGGGGCCGTTCGCCCCGGGGAAGAGGCCGATCGGCCCTGCCGCCGCTGTCGGTGGGGCGGGGAAGGTAGGCCCTGCACGACGGTCGGCAATGCTCCGGGTGCCACCGCGTGCCCGTGTGCTCGCGTCCATGAGCCGAAGAGCCCTGGAGGGGGCGGTGTCACATCACAACGCTGTCGGCGCCGAGGCCGGCGTCGCCCGGCCGCCGGGGGTCCTGCCGCCCGGCAGGGCGGACACACCGGTACGGCGGCTGCGTCCACGAGAGGTCTTCGGGGCGCTGGGCACGTCACCGCGTGGTCTGTCCTCCCAGGAGGCGGGCGACCGGTACCGGACTTACGGTCCGAACGAGTTGCCCGCACCCCGCGGCGCCCGGGTGTGGCGGCGGTTCGCGGCCCAGTTCACCGACCTGTTCGCGCTCGTCCTGGTCACCGCGTCGGCGCTGACGTTCCTCGCCTACGCCCTGGCGAGCCCGCGCGACGCGGGGAACCTTCAACTGGCGTTCGCGATCCTGGGCGTCGTCGTGCTGAACGCGGTGATCGGCTTCGCCCAGGAGTATTCGGCCGAGCGCACCGCGCTGACGCTGCGGGCGATGGTGCCCCACACCTGCCGGGTTCTGCGGGACGGCGAACGCAAGGAGGTTCCCGCGCTGGTCCTGGTCCCCGGGGATCTGGTCCTGCTGGAGGCGGGGGACGCCGTCTCCGCGGACTGCCGGCTCGTCGAGACGCACGGGCTGTCGGTGAACAACGCACCGCTGACCGGGGAGAGCGCGGCCGTCGGCCGGACGGCCGAACCGAGTGCGGCGGGCACCTCGCTGGAGGCCCGCAACTGTGTCTTCATGGGGACCACGGTGGTCTCCGGGTCCGGCAGGGCCGTCGTGCACGCGACCGGCACGGCCACGGAGTTCGGGCGGATCTTCCGGCTCACCGAGGAGGCTCCCCGGCAGCGGACCCCGCTGCAGCGCGAGGTGGCGGTGATGGCGCGGCGCGTGGCGGTGATGGCGATCGCCATCGGCGCGGGCATGCTCGCGCTGCGCCTGTGGACGGGACAGCCGCTCGTGTCGGCCTTCGTGTTCGCGCTCGGGGTGATGGTGGCGCTGGTGCCCGAGGGGCTGCCCGCGACCCTGTCGGTGTCGCTGGCGGTCGGGGTGCGCCGGATGGCCCGCCGACAGGCGCTGGTCAAGCGGCTCCTCGCGGTGGAGGCGCTGGGCTCGACGACCGTGATCTGCACGGACAAGACGGGCACGCTCACCCAGGCCGAGATGACGGTCACCCGGATCTGGACCGACGGGACGTGGCACGCGGTCTCCGGAGTGGGGTACGCGCCGGCCGGGGAGGTGGAGAACGCCGGTGCGGTGCGCGCGCTGCTGTGTACCGCCGCTCTGTGCACGGACGCCCGGCTGCTGCCCCCCGCGGCCCGTGAGGGCTGGCGGATCCTGGGGGACACCACGGAGGGAGCGATCCTGGTCGCGGCAGCCAAGGCGGGGCTGGACGTCGGCGCGGAGAACGCGGCGGCCCCGCGGGTCGGGGAGTTCCCCTTCGACGCCGACCGCAAGCTGATGAGCACCGTCCACCGCACGCCGGCGGGAACCGCGGTGTGCGTCAAGGGTGCCCCGCAGGAGCTGCTGGCCCGGTGCGTCGGTACCGGACCAGCCGAGGCTGCGCGGCCCCTCAGTGGGGAGGCCCGCTCGGAGATCGTCCGCGCCGTGGAGGAGATGGCCGGTGCGGGGCTGCGGGTCCTGGGCGTCGCCGTGCGCCGGGTGGCGGAGGTGCCCGGCGACGTGAGGGAAGCGGAGACGGGGCTCACGTTCCTCGGTCTGATCGGCATGCTCGATCCGCCGAGGCCAGAGGTGTCCGAAGCAGTGCGGGCCTGTCGTGCGGCGGGCATCCGGATCGTGATGGTGACCGGGGACCATCCGCTGACCGCCGAGGCGGTCGCCCGCCGCGTCGGGATCGTCACCGGCGGCTCCCCCACCGTGGTGACCGGTTCGCGGCTCGACTCCCTGGACCCGGCCGGGCTGGACGCGCTGCTCGCGGCGCCGGGCCAACTGCTGCTGTGCCGGGTCAGCCCGGAGCACAAGATGCGGGTCGTCGCGGCGTTCCAGGCGCGGGGCGAGGTCGTCGCGGTCACCGGGGACGGGGCCAACGACGCGCCCGCGCTCAAACACGCCGACATCGGTGTCGCGATGGGAGCCGGGGGAACGGACGTCGCCCGGGAGGCGTCCGCGATGGTGCTGCTCGACGACTCGTTCGCGTCCATCACCGCGGCGGTGGAGCTGGGCCGGTCCGTCTACCGCAACATCCGCAAGTTCCTCGTCTATCTGTTCAGCCACAACATCGCCGAACTGGTGCCGATCCTCGTCGCAGCTTTCGTGGGCTTCCCGCTGGTGCCGCTGACCGCCGTCCAGATCCTCGCCGTCGACCTGGGCTCCGACGTCCTTCCGGCGCTGGCGCTCGGCGCGGAGCCGCCCGAGGGGGACACCATGCGCCGGCCGCCCCGCGCCCGCGGTGAACGGCTCTTCTCCGCCGCTCTCGTGCGCCGCTTCCTGTTCTTGGGGTCCGTGATGTCCGTGGGTGTGTGTGCCGTGTTCTTCTGGCAGATCCACCGTTCGGGAATCCCCTACGACGAGTTCACGGCCGACGACCCCGTCTACCGCAAGGCGATCACCTTGACCCAGGCGGCGATCGTGGTGGGCCAGTTCTTCAACGCGCTGGCGGTGCGCACGGACCGGCTGAGCGTCTTCGAGGCCGGTCTGTTCTCCAACCCCCGGCTCGTCGCGGCCGGTTGCTTCGGCGTGGGGCTGATGGCGGCGATCAGCTACGCGCCCCCGTTGCAGGAGGTGTTCGGCACGGCGCCGCTCGCCGTCACGGACTGGGCGGTCCTCGCCGGGTTCGGCGTGGTGCTGCTGGCCGCCGAGGAAGCCCGCAAGGGGTGGGTCCGCCGCAGGACACCGGCAGTCGTCGGAGCCGGGCAGGAGAAGGCCGGACAGGAGAAAAAGGAGGTGGCGTCATGAGGGTTCTCGTGGCGGGGTGCGGCCGGGTCGGTTCGGCGCTGGCGACGGAGCTGGCGGGAGAGGGCCACGACGTCCGGGTCATCGACCGTGATCCACGCACTCGGCAACTGCTGCCGGCCGAGTTCCCCGGGCGGGTGCTGCACGGCAACGCGTTCAGCCGCGCCCTGCTGGAGCGTGCGGGCATCGAGCTCGCCGACGCGTTCGTCGCCGTCACCTCGGGCGACAACAGCAACATCGTCAGCGCCCGCACCGCCAAGGAGACCTACCGGGTGCCGATCGTGCTGGCCCGCATCTACGATCCTCGGCGCGCGGACATCTACCGCGGCCTGGGCATCCCGACGATCGCCAGCGTGCGCTGGACGGTGCACGAACTGCACCGGATGCTGCTGCACCGGCATCTCACGCCGGTGCTGGACTTCGGCAACGGCGAGACGCTGCTGGTGCGTTCCCGGATCCCCGCCCATCTCACCGGCCGGGATCTGGGCGATCTGGAGGTCGACGGGGAGATCCGGGTCGTCGAGGTCACACGCGGCGGCCGGTCGTTCCTGCCCACCCGCCACACCCCGGCCGACGCGGACGACCTCGTCACATTCGCCGTCGCCGCCGGCGGCGCGCTGGGCCGGCTGCGCGGTTTCCTGGACAAGGAGCTCGGCACATGAAGGTCGTCGTCGCCGGGGCCGGCCGCTTCGGCACCCAGATCGCCCAGGTGCTGGGCGCCGCCCGCCACCAGGTCACGCTCGTGGACCGGGACGAGGACCGGGTGGCCGCGCTGCGCGGCCGGCTCCCCGCCGAGGTCCTGGTGGGGGACGCGTGCGAGCCGGCCGTGCTGGAGGGGGCAGGCGCGTACGCCGCCGATCTGGTCGTGGCCGCCACCGGGGAGGACGAGGACAACCTGGTCGTCAGTCTGCTCGCGAAGCGCCAGTTCGAGGCCGGCCGGGTCGTCGCCCGGGTCAACGACGACGAGAACGCCTGGCTGTTCACCTCGCACTGGGGCGTGGACACCGCCGTGCCGGCCGCCGCACCGCTCGTCTCGCTCGTGGAGGAGGCCGTCGGCGCGGCGGACACCGTCGCTCTGCTGCGGCTGAGCAAGGCCGGCGTGGACGTCTTCGAGACGACCGTCACCGGACGGTCGCGTGCGGTCGGTCTGACGCTCGCGGACCTGGCCGTCCCGCCCGGGGTCGTCGTCGCCGCCGTCGTGCGCGACGGGGAGCCGACGGCGCCCGGTCCCGGTCTCACCCTGCAGGAGGGCGATGTCGTGCTCGTCGTCTCCCACGCGGTGCCGGAGAGCGAGGTGCACGCGGTGTTCCGGTGACGTCCGGTGCGCGGCGGGCGTCGCCACGGGGCCTCCGGGGCCGTTCGGTCCGGGGACGGACCGTCCGGCCTCTGGCCGCGTGTCCGGCCGGCCGCGGACGCTGGGGCGACGCGTACGGCCCGCGCCCCGCTCACCGGAGGGAGCGATTCCCATGGCAACGCCCACGGCATCGCAGGCATCACCGCCCACGCCCCATCCCGTGCGGCTCACCGCCGTTCTCGATCCCCGGCTGTCCCGCTGGCTGTGGCTGGTGAAGTGGCTGCTGGCCCTCCCCCACTACGTCGTCCTGGTCCTCCTGTGGGTGGCGTGCGTCGTGGTGGGGGTGGTGGCGTTCTTCGCCGTCCTGTTCACCGGCCGCTATCCGCGCCCGCTGTTCGAGTTCACCACCGGGGTCCTGCGCTGGAGCTGGCGGGTGGGGTACTACACGAGCAGCGCCCTGGGCACCGACCGCTACCCGCCCTTCACGCTCGCCGACGTCCCGGACTATCCCGCCCGGCTGGAGGTGACCTACCCGAAGCGGCTCTCGCGCGGGCTGGTCCTGGTGAAGTGGTGGCTCCTAGCCCTTCCGCACTATCTGGTCCTGGCGTTCCTGTGCGGCGGACTGCGCGTGGTGTGGACCTCGGGCGGGCTGATCTCGGTCCTGGTGCTCTTCGCGGGGGTCGCTCTCCTGTTCACCGGCGTGTACCCGGGCGGCCTCTTCGACCTGGTGATCGGCCTCGACCGGTGGGTGATGCGGGTGGTGGCCTATGTCGCCCTGCTGACCGACGTCTACCCGCCGTTCCGGCTGGACCAGGGCGGCGCGGAGCCGTGGAGCGAGGCCGCGCCGTCAAAGTGAGCGCGGCGGACCTGTTCGGCGGTCTCCACGGCTCCCGAGGACGCCCTGGTGGTCGAGGGCCGCACCGTCACCGGGCCGGGGCGAGGGTCTCCGCGGGACGGCGGCGCGGGGAGGTGCGGACGCACGGGGCGCGGCCGAGCCGGAGGATCAGCTGGGGGAAGTGCTCTCCCGTCAGCCGGGCCCGCAACTCCGCGCGCAGCGCGGGGAATTCCAGCGGCTGGGTGTGGAAGGCCGCCATGACCCCGTGGACCGCCGCGTGCAGCAGGACCCGCTGGAGGGCCTGGCCCGTCCGCAGCCAGTCCGCGCGGGTGTCCTGGACGGTGGACAGGACGACGACCGTGCCGGAGCGCTCGGTCCACCGCCGGGCCCCGCTGTCGCACGCGGTCAGGCGGCCCGTGTAGTCGCGCCCCGTGAAGAACGTGCGGTCCGGGTCGAGGCGGCACGCGTCGTGGGGCACCCGCTCCGGCCACGGCCGCAGGGCGGGCCCGAAGCCTCCCGACACCTCCGACACGTGCCCGGGGGCGGCTCGGTGCGCGGACTCCGCCTCCCGCACCGCGTCCGCGAGGAACCTCAGCCTGCGCGGCCCGTCGACGGTCTCCAGCACGACGCCTTCCACACCGGCGTGCTCCCGCAGTTCCTCGACGAGGGACCACGGCAGGGGCCCCGGGGCGAACGGCCCGCGGTGTGTGTGCCGCAGGATCATCGCCCGCTCCAGCGCGGCCACTTCACGGCTCGTCGCGGCGTGCGCGCCCCATCCCACGCGGGCCAGGAAGTCCGGGCGTGTGAGGTCCGGGAGCGGTGTGACGACGGGCCGGAAACCCAGGTGCCGCACGGCGACCCGCACGTTGAACAGGGCCGCTCCGCAGCTGATGACCATCTGCCGGCCCTCGGGGTCGGTCAGGTAAAGCCGCCGTGCGGGATCGGCGTGCAGTTCGAAGGCTCGGTCCCCGCCCTCGTCCGCGAAGGACCAGGGCTGGGTGTTGTGGACCGAGGGCGCGTGGCCGGCCGCGCGGGCGAGGTGGAAGGCCGCGTGGCCGGGCGGTGCGACAGCGGGGATGTCGTTCGGTGCGGACATGGTCTGCCGCCTTTCCGTGAACCTTCGCCGGTGTCCCCGTCCGGCGAGCGGGTCGGGGAGGCGCGGTGGGTGCTCAGCCGTGCGGGACGACCGCGACGGGGCACGTCGCGTGGTGCAGGAGCGTGTGTGTGACCGCGCCGAGGTAGGGGCCCCGGCGTCCGTTCCCGGCGCGGCGGCCGAGGACGGCCAGGGCGGCCCGGTCGGAGGCCCGCACGAGTTCCTCGGCGGCGTGTCCCTCGGTGACGGTCTCGGTCACGGTCACCGTCGGGAACTTCTCGCGCCACGGCCGCAGCGTCGCGGCCACGGTCCGTTCTTCGTGTTCACGCACCGCGCCCGGCGTGCGGTACGTGTGGACGACTCGCAGTGCGGCCGTCAGGCGCCGGGCGGACGCGAAGGCGAACTCCACCGGTTCGTCGCAGGGGTGCCCGGGGTCCAGTCCGAGGACGACGTCCCGGTAGGGCAGGCCGGGGATCTCCTCGGGCGAGACCCCGTCCACCGCCGGCAGATGCTCGGTGGCCGGCGTCGTCCCCGCGCGGACGAGCACCACCGGGGCGGTGGAGCGGGCCAGAACCCGGTGGGAGACCGACCCGACGACGAACCCCCGCAGGCCGCCCAGTCCCCGGGAGCCGAGCACCAGCAGATCGGACTCGGCCGCTTCCGCGACCAGGGTGTCGACCGCGGCGTCCCGGACGAGCCGTTCGACGATCGGCAGGCGCGGATGCGAGGTGCGAACCCCCTCGGCGACCCGGTCGAGAACGTGCTCGGCGCGTTCATGGCCGACGCCGGACCGGGCCGGGTTCACAGGACGCGGCCACACGTGGACGACCCTCAGCCCGACTCCCCGTCGCAGGGCTTCCCTCGCCGCCCAGTGCGCGGCGGCCAGCCCCTCGGCCGATCCGTCGACCCCGACGGTCACGTGACGAAGCATGATGAGCACCTCCCGGCCCGTTCCCCGGCTGTGCGCCGGACTTCTCCCCCTGTCGCAGGGCCCACGCGTCGTGCAGGGCGCTCAGCGTGAAGGCGACACCCGCACAGCCCGCCGCGAGGAGCGCGTACCCCTTCCGGTGCGCCGGCCACGGTGATCCGTCCACGGTGTGTCTCCTCCGGTGGTCTCCTCCCAGCCGACCATGGGCCGGGCCGCGCCACAGGGTGCCGATGGGGCCACTCCGGGTGCCGGACGGCCCCTGCCGCGAGCCGTCGGGGTGCCAGCAGACTGAGCAGGGTCAACTTCCTTCGCCCACCGGCTCCGTGGCGCGGGGCGGGAAGGAGTCCCGATGTGGTCCTCAGCAGCTCTCGGTGCCCCGACGGCACAGGTTCTGGTCTCGGCGGCCGTGACGGCGCCGTCCGTGCACAACACGCAGCCCTGGCGGTTCCGGCTCACCGAGGACGGCACGGCGTTCGAGGTGCGGGCCGAGGCGCGGCGCGGGCTGCGGCACATCGACCCCATGGGCCGCGCCCTGCATCTCTCCGTCGGCTGCGCGGTCCTCAACCTGCGGGTGGCGGTGGCCCGGCTCGGGCGGGAGCCGGTGACCCGGCTGCTCCCCTCGCCCGACGAACCGGATCTGCTGGCCACGGTGCGGCTCGGCGGGCCGGTGCGGGGCTCGGCGGTCTCGCGGCTGTACGGGGCGCTGTGGCACCGGCACAGCAGCCGGCTCCCGTTCTTCGAGATCCCGGTGCCCCCGCCGGTACTGACGGAACTCGCCGAGGCCGCGCACTGCGAGGGCGCCGCGCTGAGCCGTCCCGGTCCGCAGGAGACGGAGCGGCTGCTGCGGCTCACGTGGGACGCGGAGCACCGCAACGCCGCGGACGCCGACCGGGCCGTGGAGAGCCGTCGCTGGGTGCGTGAGCCGAGGGAGGGGGGTCTCGGGCTGCCGCCCGGGGTGCTCGGGCCGCAGGACTTCCGGGACCGGGTCCCCCTGCGGGACTTCGGCGCCCACCGGCACCCGGCGGACCTCACCGCCCGCCCCTTCGAGCGGTGGCCCGCGCTCACCGTGCTGTCGACCGCGCACGACCGCCGGGCCGACTGGCTGCGGGCCGGGCAGGCCCTGGAGCGCGTCCTGCTGGTCGCGACGGCCCACGGACTGCGCGCGTCGCTGCTGCACCAGGCCCTGGAATGGCCCGACCTCCGCGAACAGCTCCTGCCCGGCTCGGACGGCCGCAAGGCGCACGCCCAGATGGTGATCAGGCTCGGCTACGGCCCGCAGGGCGCCGCGACACCACGCCGTCCGGCACGGCAGGCCATGGACGAGAGCGTGCGGACCGTCACCGGCTGAGGTCCCTCGCCCGGCCGCCGCACGGACCGTCGGGTGACTGGGGCGCAGAACAGGAGAACACGACCGCGGCGGATCCCGGAAGAGGGCCGGAATTCGACAACCAGGGGATGATCTGGGCCTTCTGCGTGCGAATACGCCGGCAGTACCGGGGCGCAGCCATCGAACACGCGTACCTGTTCCCGTACGGTGCGTCGGTCACCGGCCCGACGGCGGCGTACGGGAGACGGCCGAGAGCCGGTCCGGCGGCCGGGCCCATCTCGCAGAGCACCTCGATGACCGGGCGGCACACCCTGACCCGTGCACGCCACCGTCGGCATCAGACCGTTCCCGGCGCCCGCGGGCCGGGGGTGCCCGCGCCCGGACCGCCGACGAGGACGGGCAGCGCCGCGAGCCCCCGAGACGGGCCGACCGTCCCTCGGCAGGGTCCGGTCGGCCCGCCCGCGAGCGCGGTCCGCCGTCCCACCATGGGAGCGGAGGGCCAGGGCGGTGCCCCACAGCGCCGACCACCGCCGACCGCACCACAGGAGGTGCCCCGTGAACCAGATCTCGTCGGCCCGTGACACCGATGCCGGCACGTCCCGTCGGGCGCTCGCCGAGCCGCCCGGACGGATCGAGGTCACCCATGTCGCGGACCGGGCGTTCGCCCTGTTCGTCCGTGACCACGAGCTGACCGTGGACCAGCCCGTGGAGAGGGGCGGTGACGACGACGGGCCCACCCCGGTGGAGCTCCTCGTCGCCGCGGTGGCCTCCTGCGCGGCGTCGGACTCGGCGCGCTTCCTCCAGCTCCTGGACCAGCCGTACGAACACCTGCGGGTCAAGGCGGACTTCACGCTCGCCGGCGGTCCGGGGCCGCGCCTCACGGCGGTCCGCGTCCGGGTCCTGCCGCCCGCGCCGCTCACTCCGCTCCTGGAACAGAGTCTGCGGGTGGCGATCGGCCGGTGCGCCGTCCACAACTGCCTGAACGGCCCGCCCGAGATCACCGTCGAGATCGGCTGACGCCCCGCGTCAGCTGCCGCCGGCCGCTGCGGGCCGGACGTGTGCGTCGTACGGGGGTGTCCCGTCCGTGTGGTGCAGCCCGCCGATCTCTCCGTCGCGCCGTGTGACACCGGTGGTCGGGCTCTCGACGACCCGGCAGGTGCCGGGCCCGTGGTCCGGACGAGAATCCCCTCCGACGACAGTGTCGTTCCCCGTCAGGACCGGCAAGGGCCCGGCACCCGGGTGGATGCCTCGCGCCCACCCTTCTTTCCGAGGAGCCGCTTCAGCGGCCCGCGCCGGCACCCCGAGCCGGCGCAGCCCGTGAGACCCGTCGTCCCGGACTCCGTCGTCGGGACGCCGACGGCGCGTGTTCCGGGAGGAACACCGTCTCCGCACGTCTCATGGACATGCCCGTCACCCTCGCATCCCGCACGGCGTCGGAGCAGGGGCCGAACGGCTCACCTCCCGGCCCGAAGGGCCCGGTTCCCCCGCATCCACCGCGCACCCGCTGCGCCGCGTGGCCCAAGGAGCAGCCCCTGCACCGGGTCGCCTGGCCCGCCGACCTCGTTACCGGCGGCACGCCGTGCGGCTCTGCTCGCGGTCGCCTCCCACCGCACCGGCCGCACCACGCTGCGCGAACCGCCCGAGGGCAGCGTGGAGTCGGGGTCCTGAGACGCCGGGGTCAGCGCAGGACGTTCAGCGGCACCGTGTCCGCGATCACCGCGCGGCCGTCCTTCGGCGAGTTCCAGTACGCGGTGAGTGTCCCGGCGCCGGAGCGGCCGGCCCGGTAGGGGATCGTCACGTCGAAGGTGCCTCGGGTGCCGGAGCCGGAGGAGGCGGTGACGCGGACGTCGGCCGCGGGGTGCCCGGCCGCGTCGGTGAGCTTCAGCCGGAGCGTCCCCTCGAAGGTGTTCGCACTGCCCCACACCCGCACCGGAGTGCGGACGGTGTCGCCGATCAGCGGCGACTCGACGAGGATCAGGGGGGCCAGGTCCTCGAAGTCGGCGCGGCCCACGGGGTGGTCGAGGACGATGCCCTCGCCGCCGAAGGACGTCACGGGTTTGCCGTCCAGTTCGAAGCCGACCTTCTCGATCGTGGGGAAGCGGGTCGCGGTGAAGACGACCTGGGCGAGCCTGGCCCGCATGGAGAGCGTGCCGCCTCCGTCGTCGTACCGTCCGGACAGGTCGATCGTGGCGATGTGCCGGCGCACGACGACCGAGCGCAGCCGGGTGCCCGCGGGGATGGCCGTGGTGCGGCCGTGGTCCCGTTCGTTGCGGTCGGGTCCGGCGAGGAGCGCGCGCAGGGCGCCGGCCGCGGTGGTGGGCGCGGTCACAGTGCGCGGGGCGGGCGAGACCTGCTCCCCGTGCAGGAAGTAGACCGAGGCCCGCACCTGGTGCGGCGCCGTGCCGGGGTGCATCGGCATGACGAGGCCGCCGGGCGTCCCGGTGACACCGGGGCAGGCCGGGCCGCCTCCTCGGAGCGCGGTGCCGGGTGTCCCGGTCGTGCCCCCGCTGGTGCCGTCCGTGTTCCCCGCGGACGTGCCCGCGGTGCCGTTCCCGCATGCCGTCGCCAGGGACGCCGTCAGCACGGCGGCCGTGGCGAGGATCAGCGGGCGCCGCCTCCGGTGGGTCCGGTGTGCGGTCGGGTTCGTGACGCTCATGGCGGCCTCCTCCCTGCGCCTCCAGTCCACACCCGCCCGGAGCCGTGCCCCAGTGCCTTGCGGGCAGGGGGAGCCGGGCCGGACGGCGGTTTCCCGGGGACCTTCGCGCGGCGGAAGAGGCCGGACGGCCCGTGTCTGCGCGGCTGTCCGCGGGTCCAGGGTGGGCGCGGCGGCACACCGCGCGGTTCCCTCGCGCGGGGCACGGAAGCATCGAGGTGAGGTCATGGACGTCCTGGTGGGGTACGCGACGGCGCACGGTTCCACCGGCGAGATCGCCGAGCGGATCGCGGGCGGGCTCCGCTCGGCGGGGCTGAGCGCCGAGGCCCGTCCGGTGGAGACGGTGGACGACGCCGACGCGTACCGGGCGTTCGTCCTCGGCAGCGCCGTGCACGGTCAGGCGTGGCTGGCGCCCGCGCGGGATTTCGTCTGCGACAACCTCGGCGTCCTCGCGGCAGGCCCGCCGGTGTGGCTGTTCAGCGTCGGCATGCCGGACGCGCTGCGCGGACCGTGGCGGCGGCTGGGCCCGAAGGAGATCCCGCTGATCCTCTCGGCCCTGCCCGACGAACTGCCCTACCGGGCCCACCGCCTGTTCTCCGGCGTCGTGGCCCGCGCCCAGCTCTCCCGCACCGGACGGCTGCTGTTCCGCCTCCTGGGCGGCCGGTTCCGCGACTACCGGGACTGGGCGGCCGTCGACGCGTGGACAGCCGGGATCGCCGACGAGCTGACGGGGGGCCGTGGCGCGGGGTGACGGGACGCGGGGCGGGCCGGCGGCGGCCGGTGCAGGGCGCCCACGGAGCCTGCGTCCACGCCGAGGAGGCCTCGGCTCCCTCTGCCACGCCTGCGTGCCGCTCGGTCCCGCCTCAGGGTCGTTCGGCCTCTGAGGCGGGACCGGATCGCGCGGTAGGACTGGAGGCACGGCCCCCGGCGGGAGGAGTTTCCGTGTTCCAGGTGCGTATCCACGGCCGTGGCGGGCAGGGAGCCGTCACCGCCGCGGAGTTGCTGTCGGTGGCGGCGTTCGACGAGGGCCGGCACGCGCAGGCGTTCCCGAGTTTCGGCTCCGAGCGCACCGGGGCGCCGGTCGTGGCGTTCTGCCGGATCGACGACCGGCCGATCCGGGTGCGTGAGCCGGTGACCCGGCCCGACGCGCTCGTCGTGCAGGACGCGACGCTGCTGCACCAGGTGGACGTCTTCGAGGGGCTGCGGCCCGGCGGCGCCGTCCTGGTCAACTCCCCCGAGGACGCCGGCGCGCTGGGCCTCGGCTCGCTGCCCGCCCGCGTCCTCACCGTCCCCGCGACCGCGCTGGACCCGGGCGCCGATCCGAAGCCGTTGCGGATCAAGGGAGTTGAGGGGAGCGCCGGGGTGGGTGACGACGTTGCCGACGAGGCGGATGCGCGGGGCGTCGGCGAGTGCG
>NZ_JBTYMC010000184.1:0-13256 GCF_054880855.1 Streptomyces sp. S6
GGGCGGACGGCGTCGGCGGCGCGGCCCGCCGGGTCCGTGGAGCACAGGAGGTGGCCGACCGGGCGGACCAGGCCCGTGAGCTGAAGCTCCTTGTCGGCGGGGCGGCTGCGACGCAGCAGCGCGGCGGTCCGCAGGGCGTGGTCGTGCAGATCGGCCTTGCCGGCCGCCTCCCGGACGCCCTTGCAGGCGTACAGCAGGTCCATCAGCTCCTCGACGCTGCGCAGCTCCATCCGTCGGTCCTCCCGCGAGACAGCCGGTGCGCGAGCCAGCAGACCATGGCGACCTTGCGCCCGAGCCAACGGCGTCTGAACTGCGCGGCGACCCGGACCGGGGTCAACGGACAAGGCGTGACATCTGCGTGACGCGTCATCGTTGTGCCAAATTAACAGCGCTATCGAGCAGGGGGCCGCTCATTTGGTTAATCTAGGGCTCGGCGGACAGCGGGACCCACGCGTTGTCGGCTCGGCGGCGCCACCGCGTCCGAACTGGCCCTCAAGCAGAACCCAAGGGTGCGTCAGGCCCCGGCCCGTAGAGTGACCGGCCCGCCCCGAGGGTGACCCGAACACATAAGGAGTGCGCGGTGACACCGGAGAAGACGAACCGCGAGCAGCATCCGAAGGAACGCGCGGAGCGCTCGGGCCGACGGCCCGGAGACCTCGGCAGCCTCGACGTGTGGGCGCGCTCCGCGCCGATCCGTCTCGCGGGCTACGAGGAGGACCTCGCGGAACCCCACATCCTGCCCAGCGTGGACTGACCCCTACGATCTTCATGCGCTTGCCTAAAGCCTTTAGGCAAGCGCATAATCCCTTCAGGCAGACGGAAGGGATACGACGATGGCGCGCGCGGGGCTGACACCTGAACGCCTGATCCTCGCGGGCGCCGAACTCGCCGACGAGGCCGGCTTCGAGCACGTCACCCTCTCCGCGCTGGCCCGCCGCTTCGACGTCCGGGTCGCGAGCCTGTACGCCCACCTCAAGAACTCCCGGGACCTGAAGACCGGCATCGCGCTGCTCGCCCTGGAGGAACTCGCCGACCGCGCCGCCGACGCCCTCGCGGGCCGCTCCGGCAAGGACGCCCTCACGGCCTTCGCCGACGTCTACCGCGACTACGCCCGCGCCCACCCCGGCCGCTACGACGCCGCCCGCTTCCGCCTCGACCCCGAGGCGGCCGCCGCGAGCGCAGGCGCCCGGCACTCCCGCATGACGCGGGCCATCCTGCGCGGCTACGACCTCACCGAGCCCGACGAGACCCACGCGGTCCGCCTCATCGGCAGCGTCTTCCACGGCTACGTCAGCCTGGAGGCGGCCGGCGGATTCGCGCACAGCGAGCCGGACGCCCGCGAGAGCTGGGTCCGCATCCTCGACGGCCTCGACGCGCTCCTGAGCAACTGGCCGCCCGCCAGGGAAGGTTGACCATGCCGCCGTACACCACCCCCGTCACCGCCGACCTGATCCGCGGCGCCCTCGACCTCGAACCCACCCCGGACGGCGGCCTCGTCCCCCACCGCCTCCCCCCGCGCGCCCGCGCCCGGAACACCGACCCGCAGCTCGCCGCCGTCGAGGCCCAGCCCTCCGGCGTCCGCCTCGCCTTCCGCACCCGCGCCACCGACATCGAGGTGGAGGTCCTGCCCACCACCCGCGTCTACCCCGGCCTCCCGCCCCGGCCCCCGGCGTACTACGACCTCCTCGTGGACGGCGAACCGGCCGCCCGGGCCGCCGCGACCGGCGGCGACACCCTCACCGTCGACATGACCACCGGCGTCAGCGAACTGACCCCCGGCCCACCCGGAACCGTCCGCTTCACCGGCCTCGCGGGCCGGCTCAAGGACGTCGAGATCTGGCTCCCCTACGCCCAGCGCACCGAACTCCGCACCCTCCGCACGGACGCCCCGATCGAACCCGCCGCCCCTTCTCCTCACCCCCGCTGGCTCCACCACGGCAGCTCCATCAGCCACGGCACCGACGCCGCGAGCCCCACCGCCGTCTGGCCCGCCGTCGCCGCCCGCCTCGCCGGCCTCGACCTCCTCAACCTCGGCTTCGGCGGCGCCGCCATGCTCGACCCCTTCACCGCCCGCGCCATCCGCGACACCCCGGCCGACCTCATCACCCTCAAGGTCGGCATCAACATCGTCAACGCCGACGCGATGCGCATGCGCGCCTTCGGCCCCGCCGTCCACGGCTTCCTCGACACGATCCGCGACGGCCACCCCGACACCCCGATCGTGCTGATCTCCCCGATCCACTGCCCCATCCACGAGACGACCCCGGGACCCGCGACCCTGGACCTGGAGGCGTTCGCCGAGGGCAGGTTGCGGTTCGCGGCGACGGGGGATCCGGAGGAGGTGGGGAGGGGTCGGCTGACGCTGGTGACGATTCGGGAGGCGTTGGAGCGGATCGTGGGTGAACGAGCGCGGGAGGACTCGCAGTTGGCCTATCTGGACGGCCGCGAGCTGTACGGCCCGCACGACACGGACCTACCGCTCCCGGACGCCCTGCACCCGGACACGGAGACGCACGGGAGGATGGGGGAGAGGTTCGCGGAGCGGGTGTTGAGGAAGAAGGGGTGGGCGTCGGTTCAGTCGGGCGTGGCCGGCCGCGATGGCGCGGTCGCTGTGTACGGCGCTCAGCCGAGTCTTTTTTAGGGGCGCGGGGCTGTATCGATGTGCGGCTCCGCCGCGTGGGCGCGACCAGCCACAACGAGCCCGCACCCGCCATCCGACACCTCACTCAATAGGCGCGGTCCGAGGCCACGGCCTCAACTCCTCCAACTGCTCAGCCACCCGCAGCAACACCCCTTCACTCCCCGGCCTCCCGACCAGTTGAACCGCGGTCGAACCCCCGGAGGGATCCGTACCGAACGGCACCGACATGGCCGGCCACCCCACCAGATTCCAAGCCGGCGTGAACGGCGAGTAGTTGGTGTTGACGAGCAGATTCCGCACCCACCCCCGCTGATCCCACGCCACCGACTTCGGCCCCCGCCGAGCCAGCGCCGGAGTCATCAGCACATCGCACTCGGTGAAGAACTGCTCGAACCGCCCCCGCAACGCCGCCCGCGCGGTCCCCTTGCGCACGGTGCCGAGAAACCGCCGCCCCACCGCCGCATGCACCCGGGTCCGGCGCGTGAGGAGCCGGGGGTCGAGGGGCTGCGCGTCGACGGCGGTCCCCGCCGTCCAGTGTGCGAGCGAGGTCACCCCGAGCGACAGGGGATACGGCGGATCCGCGCGGCGCACGCGATGCCCGGCCCCGGTCAGTACCCTCGCCGCCTCCCGCGCCGCGACGACGAACGGCTCGCTGACCGTCGTCCCGGCGAGGGGGCTGCGCACGGACACGGCGATCCTCAGGAACCCGGGGGAGGCGGGCCGTTCGACCTCGGAGCCGGCGAGGAGGGACAGCATGAGCCGCGCGTCGCCGACGGTCGTCGCGAGGGGCCCGTTCTCGGAGAGCCCGAACCAGTCGCCGTCCCCTATCCCGGCCGGCACGAGCCCGTGACCCGGCTTGACGGTGACGAGCCCGCAGTTGGCGGCGGGAATCCGCAGGGACCCCATCCCGTCGTTGCCGAGGGCGATCGGCACCATCCCCGCGGCGACGGCGGCGGCACTCCCCCCGGAGGACCCGCCGGCCGTCCGGGACAGGTCCCACGGATTGCGGGCGGTGCCGTGCACCCCCTCGGTCGTCCCGAAGACGCACAGCTCCGGCACGTTCGTCAGCCCCACGACGACGGCCCCGGCGGCCCGCAGCCGGGCGACGGTGACATGGTCGGCCCCGGACGGCGTGTCCGGCGTCGCGGCCGACCCCACCCGCATCGACTCCCCGCACACCGCGAGGTTGTCCTTGACGGCCAACGGCACCCCGGCGAGGGGCAGTTGATCCAGATCCCCGCGCGCCGCCAGCTCGTGCGCCTCGGCCAGGGCCGCCTCCTTGCGCACGACCCGGAACGCCCCGACCCGCCCGTCGAGCTGCTCGATCCGCGCCAGATGTTCGGCCACCACCTCGCGCGGAGTGGCCCGCTTCTCCCGTACGGCGGCGGCGATCTCTGCGGCGGTCCGGCCGACCCAACTGGTCACGGGCGCTCCTTCGGTGCGTGGTGTGGGGAGAACTCTGCCCCGGCCGGCGCGGCACGTCGAGAGATCTCCTCGGACGAGTCACCCGTCCGTCCGATCACTCGGCCAACTCCCTTGTCCCGCAGCCCCATTGACAACGTTCTCGGCCGGCCCGATCATTCGACGCATCCGATGACCTGGGGGCCTTGCATGCGGGCTTGCCGTCAGATCCTGGGTGCCGCGACGGCGGCCCTCCTCCTCTTCGCGACGCCCCTCCCGGCCGCCGCGTCACCTGCCGCCACAGCGCCCGTCACGGTACCGGCACTCACCAACTGGACGCCGGAGGACGGCGGTTACACCTACGGCACCGGCACCCGCCTGATCGCCGGCACCCCGGCCGAACGCGAAGTCGCCGCCGTCCTCGCCGACGACCTGCGCGACGCCGGACACGGCACCGTCCCGGTCGTGGACGGCTCCCCGCGCGCCGGTGACGTCGTCATCGACATCGACCCCGCCCGCACCGCCCTCGGCGCCGAGGGCTACGAACTGCGCTCCGGCGACACCCTCGCGGTGACCGGTGCCACCGAGACCGGCGCCTTCCACGGCACCCGCACGATCCTCCAACTCCTCGCGCAGGGCGACCGGTTGCCGGGCGGGCGGACCGTCGACACACCCCGCTACCCGGAGCGCGGGGTCGGCGTCTGCGCCTGCTACATCCACATCTCGCTGCCCTGGCTGGAGAACCTCGTCCGCGAGATGAGCTACCACAAGCTCAACCAACTCCTCCTCGAACTCAAGGTGAAGAGCGACGCCCACCCCGAGGCGAACACCTGGGGCTACTACTCGAAGGACGAGATCCGGCGCCTCGTCGCCCTCGGCGAGCGCTACCACGTCGAGATCATTCCGGAGATCAACTCCCCGGGCCACATGGACCCTTGGATCGAGAACCGCCCCGACCTCCAGCTCACCGACTCCGGCGGCGTCAAGCAGCCCTCCCGCCTCGACGTCACCCGGCAGGACGCCTTCACGTACTACACGAGCCTCGTCGACGAGTACGCCGAGGTCTTCCCCGCCCGCTCCTGGCACATGGGCGCCGACGAGTACATGCTCGGCTCCGACTTCGCGAAGTACCCGCAGATCCTGGCCTACGCCCGGCAGAAGTACGGCCCCCGGGCCACACCGCAGGACGCCTTCGTCGACTTCGTGAACCGCGTGCAGGCGTACGTGGCCGGCAAGGGCAGGAAGCTGCGCATCTGGAACGACGGCCTCACCGGCGCGGCCACCGTCCCGGTCGCGGCCGGCACGACCGTCGAGCACTGGCTGGACGTCGCGGTGAAACCCAGCCGACTCCTGGCCCAGGGCCACCCGTTGATGAACGCCGCCTACGCCCTCTACCTGGTCCGGGGCGGCTTCCACTCCGACACCGCCGGGCTGTACGCCCAGAGCTGGGACCCGCGCAGCTTCGAGGGGGAGAAGGTTGCCTCAGGCAGTGGAATAGTGGGGGCGAAGATCAGCCTGTGGCCGGACAACGGACGCGGGGAGACGGAGAATGAGGTCGCCGAGGGCCTGTGGCCCGCGCTGCGTCATATATCACAGGCCACCTGGGGCGACCCGCACCCCGACGCGACGTACGCCGGGTTCACGGCCCGGGGCACGGCGGTCGGACACGCTCCGGGACGGCGGGACCTCACCCGGGCGCCGGTCCCCGACGGCCGCTACACGCTGGGCGCGGCGGGACGGTCGTACGGCACGTACGACATATCACGCACCACCGACGGCTACCTCACGCTCCGCGCCCCCGACGGCTGCCTCGACGTACGCGGCGGAAAGCTCACCCTCAACACCCCCCTCCAGCCCGGAGTCGCCCTGACCCGCGCCGCCTGCGACCCGGCCGACACCGTCCAGCGCTGGGAACTCCAGCCCGTCCCCGGCGGCTTCCTCCTCCTCAACGCGATCACCCGCATGCCGATCAGCACCACCTCCGACGGACGGCTCGCCCAGTACCCACCGGACCAGCAGCCGCCCACCGTGTGGCAGTTGAGCTGAGCGGCTCATCCGCCGGGGAACGTCATGCTCCGTGATCGGGGTCGAGCACCACCATGAACCTGTTGCCTTCCGGGTCCGTCATCAGGGCGTGCAGGCGATCGTGGGGCTCCACGAGAGAGGCGCCCCTGGCGATCAGCGTCCGAACCTGTTCGGCGATCGTCCCGACGAGGACGGTGACGACCGGCAGCACAGCCGGAGTTGTCGCCTCACCGACGCTGTACCCGCCCTGACCCGGCATGCCGCCCCAGAACCTGATCATTTTCTCCGGGTCCACTGCTTCGAAATGAACGTGCATACCGCTGTCTCGCTTTCATCGGCGCGACCGGACGTCCCCCAGCCTCTCAGGAGCAGCGGGCCACGGCCGTCGAGGCTTCGGTAGCCTCTCACGCATGGCCTCTGAGCTGGACCAGCCGGCGATCGATGAGAGCGCGGCCCGGATCGACGGTGAGCTGGTCGCGCTGCGTCGCGCACTTCACCGATATCCCGAACTGGCCGGCGACGAGCGGCGGACCTCGGCTCTCGTCGCCGGGCGGCTGCGCGCCGCGGGTCTGGCTGTGACGACCGGTGTGGGCGGCCACGGTGTGGTGGCCGTGCTCGACGGTGGTGCGGGCCCGGGGCCGACCGTCGCCTACCGGGCCGACATGGACGCCGTCGACGACGACGAACGGCCCGGGAGTGACTTCGCGTCGCAGGTCCCGGGCGCGGCCCATCTGTGCGGCCACGATGTGCACACGGCCATCGGGGTGGGGATCGCCGAGGTGCTCGCACGGCTGCGGGAGCGGCTGACCGGCCGGCTGGTGTTCCTGTTCCAGCCCGCCGAGGAGACCCTCACCGGGGCCCGCGCCATGCTGGAGGACGGCGTTCTGGAACGGACCGCGCCGCAGGAGATCTACGCACTGCACTGCGGCCCGCTGCCGGTCGGCACGTTCGCGGTCATGCCGGGCACGGGACAGCCGGGCCAGGACCGGCTCCGGATCGAGCTGTCGGGAGCCTCGGCCGACGACGACGGGAAGCGGCTGGCCGCCCTGATCGACGAGTTCTCCACGATCCGCCGTCCCCGGTCACCCGGAGAGTTCCGGCAACTGCTCGAAGACCTGAAGACGCCGGACGCTCCGTTGGCGCGCTTCGTCTTCGTGGAGTCCCAGCTGACCCAGACCGACGAGGGCGCACAGGTGCGGGCCTGGCTGCGCGCCTGGCCCGACAGCCGGTACGCCGAGATCAGGGACACGTTGCGCAGCGCGGTGGAGTCGCTGCCGGACGCCCGGATCACCTTCAAGGGGGAACCCTTCCCCGCCATGGTCTGCTCTCCCGAGCACAGCACGGCGGCAGCCGCACATCTGCGTGGTGTGCTCGGCGCCCACGCGGTCACCGTGCAACACGCGGCGTTTCCCTTCAACGGCGAGGACTTCGCGCTGTTCCTGCGACGCGTGCCGGGAGCGATGTTCATCCTCGGCGTCGCCGACCCAGACGCCGGCCACCACGGCATACCGCACAGCCCGGACTTCTCCGCGGACGAACAGGCCATCGGGGTCGGCGTGCGGTCGATGGCCGGGTTCCTGGCGAGCCGGATCAGTGCCCTTTCGTGAACCGCGGTACCTCCAGGGTGTCTACGCCGATGGCGGTCCCCGGGCTCCGTACACCATCCCGCCCCGCACGGTCGGCGGCGCCCGCGCACCGGGACACTTCTGGACGCTCGGTGCCACCGGCTACGGCGCACACATGCTGAACACCCGGTACGAAACGCTCACCGCGTACGGCCCTGCCGACGGGGTCTGGCTCGGCGAGGTGTCACGCGGTACACCGGAGACAGGTACGGCACGGCCGAGGAGGTCTGGTGGGTGAGGTACGTGTCTCGGTGCGGGACACCCGGGTGAGCGTGCGGGCCGGCGACGACCTCGTCGTCGAACTCCCCGAGAACGCGACGACCGGCTTCCGCTGGGAGGTGACCGGCCTCGACGGCCTAGAGGTCACCGGGGACGACCACACCCCGGCCCCGACCGTCATGGCCGGGGCCGGGGGGACCCGCGTTCTGCGGCTACGGGCCGGGAAGGCGGGGGAGGGGCGGCTGGAGCTGGTGTACCGGCAGCCCTGGGGGGCGGAGGGGGAGGAGGCGGGGGCGTACTTCTTGAGGGTCACTGTGGTGTGAGGTGTCACATGTGATGCGTGATGTACCACTCTCGCGCCGCGCGGTGCGTGACATGTGATGTACCACCCGCCACCCACCACCCACCACCCGGCTCCGGAACCCCGCCCCCATCCGCTACCAGAGGTAGATTTCGTGCACCAGCCCGTCCGCCTCTTCACGGAACGAGATCGGGCGGTTGGTCTGGCGGGCCTGGGACGCCAGGGTGGTGAGGGCGGTGAAGGACCAGTCCGTGGCGTTGTAGATCTTCTTCCAGCCGCCGCCCTTGACGCGGAAGAACGCGTTGCGGGTCTGGTTGATGCACCACAGCCCGTCGACCATGACGTTCTGGGTCCACGTCCCGGTGATCCCGCCCGTGGCCTGCGCGGACCCGAACGCCCGCAGGTCACCCTGGAGTTCGGGGGTGAGCGTCGGCCGTGCCTCACCCGCCGGGGTCAGCTCGAACCGCTGGACCATGGCGTCCCCGGCGGGTTTCCCGGCCCCGGCGAACGTGCCGCCCGCCTGCCCGACGTCGACACCGGGCGGCAGCAGGGCGGGCCGGCCGGCCTCGTCCTGGGCGGCGGAGGAGCGGACCTCCTGGGTGGTGGGCGCCTGCTTCGGCTGAGCGTCCTGTCGCTGTGGACTCATCGTCGTACCCTCCGTTTCCTGTCGCGCCCGGCTCACCAGGCGTAGATCTGCTGGACGGTGCCGCTGTCCTCGTAGAGGCCGACCTTCGTGCCGTTCGCCTTGGACGCGGCGAGTTCCGCGAGCATCGCCGTGTCGGTCGCGCCGACCGAGCCGTTCAGGCTGAGCCAGCCGCGCAGTTCGCCGTAGGCCCAGACGTTCGCGTCGGCCTCGTTGCTCCACAGCGCGAGGATGCGCTGGTCGGGCAGCCAGTCGCGGATGACGGTGCCGAGGTAGCCGAGGTTGTGCCAGCTCTCGATGGAGCACTCGCCGTACCCGATGCGGAAGAAGCCCTGCTCGCCCCAGCCGGGACCCCAGCTGTTCTTCGCGATCCAGCACTGCTGCGCGTCGTCGTAGCCGACGAGGCTGACGCAGTGGCCGCCGGCCAGGCCGCCTGTCTTGTGCCGGTAGACCCCGCCCGCGTACGAGAAGAAGTCCTGGTAGACGTAGAAGCAGGCGGCGACGGAGCCGTAGGAGGAGATCAGCTCCTTCATCGTCGCCGGGCTGTTCGCGGCCTGCCAGGAGCGGGCCTTCACCAGCCGGTTGGGCCAGTCCGCGTTGAGCTTCGAGCAGTCCTGGTCGCCCGCCGTGTACGGGAAGTACGCCTCGATGGTGACGCCGGAGTCGCGCACCTTGTCGGCGAGGGGCTCCGGCAGCCAGCCGGACGCGCAGGTGGCGCCCGCCGCGCGGCCGTAACAGTAGTAGGCCTGCGCCTCGGAGAGGTCCACGGCGAGGTTCGGGGTGCGGTTGGTGTACCGGGTGACGTGCTCCAGCGTCGCGACGGACCCGAAGGCGACGCAGGAACCGCACGAACCCTGGTTCTTGACCGGTGTCGTGTAGTCGACGCCGCCGATGCTGCGCAGGTCGAAGGCGCTGGGGGCGCCGACGGAGTCGGCGGTCGCGGCGAGGGCGGCGGCACGGTCGCTCTGCCGTGCGGCCTCGTGCTCGGCGATCTCGTGCTCCTGGACGGGGACACCGAGGCGGAGCACGCGCTGTGCCTCGGTGAGGGAGGTCATGCTGGTGACGGCCATGCGCCACGGGTTGCCCGCGTCGTCGAGCACCGACCGGAGGTGGCCGAGGTCGAGCGGGTCGTTGACAGGCATGGTGGAGCCTCCTTGCTGCTGCGGGACCGGGACGGAACCGGGACAGCGCCGAAGGGCATGCGGAGCTGCCTCGGTGACGGTTCGTCAGGAAGTCGTGCCGGAAGGAGAGGCGGGCACGTGCGCCTCGGACAGCTCTGCGGCTCGCGGCCGACTCGGCGTCAGTGTCTGTGTGTTCTCACGATGGCTTGCACAGCCGAACCCCCGAGCGTGATGACAGCCCGAACTCCGCGCAACGCCCCCGGGGTTGCCGTCGGCTGCCGTGGTGCAGAGCTAAGCAGAGAACCGGGAAGGCGGGAATACGCCGGAATGCGGAGGCGGAAACGGGGTACCCGGGGAACCGGTGTTCCGGAGGGGCGACTCCCGCTTACCGCAACCGCTTTCGGAAACCGGCCTGCCAAATCCCCCTGCCGCCAGGTCGTTTCCTCAGGAACCCAACCCCGCCCGCAGCCACTCCTCCACCTCACCCACGTGCGCGGCGGCGGCGGCCCGTGCCGCCTCCGGGTCCCGGGCCTTCAACGCCCGGTGGATCGCGGCGTGTTCGCGCCGGGTCCGGGCGAAGGCGCCGTCCTCGGCGTAGCCGCGCCAGACCCGGGCGCGGAACGTGCGCGACGAGAGGCCCTCCAGGATCGCGGCCATCGTCCCGTTCCCGGCGGCGACGGCGATCGCACCGTGGAAGGCGAGGTCGTGCGCGAGGATCGCCTCGGGGTCGTCCGTGGCGTTCATCGCCGCCAAGTGGGCCTCCACCTCGGTGAGTTGGGCATCCGTGATGCGCGCCGCCGCCAGTGCCGTCGCCGTCGACTCCAGGATCCGTCGCACCTCCAGCAGCTCCACCAGTCGTGCCCCGCGCGACAGGTCGGCGACCACCCCGAACGTCTCCAGCAGGTCCCCGGCGTCGAGCGCGGTGACGTAGGTCCCGGAGCCGTGCCGCGCCTCCAGCACCCCGAGGACGGTCAGTGCCCGGATCGCCTCCCGCATCGAGCTGCGGGACATCCCGAGCTGCGCGGCGAGGTCCCGCTCGGTCGGCAGTCGCTGCCCCGGTCCGAGGACGCCGTCCGCGATCATCGCCTTGATCCGCTCGATGGCGCGCTGCGTCACCGTGCCCCGCTGCGGGGCCGTCCCCGTCTCGTCCACCGTGGTTCCTCCCGAAGCCGTCCCGGGAGTCTAGCGAGCGAAGTGGTCGGACCAATCCGGCAAAAAAATCGGACCGAACCGCTTCTCGGGGTGTTCCATGTGCAAAGTGGTCTGATAAATATGCGAGAGCCGCTGCCCGGCGTGCCCTCGTCCCGATACCGCCCGCCCGCCCGAAAGGGGACCCGTGAGCCCACGCGTCACCGCCGTCGACACCCACGACGTCCGCTTCCCCACCTCCCGGGAGCTGGACGGCTCCGACGCGATGAACCCCGACCCGGACTACTCCGCCGCCTACGTCGTCCTGCGCACGGACGCGGCGGACGGGCACGAGGGCCACGGCTTCACGTTCACCATCGGCCGGGGCAACGAGATCCAGGTCGCCGCGCTCGACGCCCTGCGCGCACACGTCGTCGGACGGGACGTGGACGAGCTGTGCGCGGACCCGGGAAGCCTCAGCCGCGCCCTGATCGGCGACAGCCAACTCCGCTGGCTGGGACCGGAGAAGGGCGTGATGCACATGGCGATCGGCGCGGTCGTCAACGCCGTCTGGGACCTCGCCGCCAAACGCGCGGACAAACCCCTGTGGCGGCTCCTCGCCGACGCGGAGCCCGAGTGGCTCGTCTCCCAGGTCGACTTCCGCTACCTCACCGACGCCCTCACCCCCACCGAGGCCCTGCACCTCCTGCGGCGCGGCAAGGAGGGTGCCTACCGGCGCCGCGAGCAGCTCCTGGCGCGCGGCTACCCGGCGTACACGACGTCCCCCGGCTGGCTCGGGTACGACGACGAGAAGCTCTCCCGGCTCGCCGCCGAGGCCGTCGCGGACGGTTTCACACAGATCAAACTGAAGGTCGGCGCCGACCTCGACGACGACGTACGCCGCTGCCGGGTCGCCCGCGAGACGGTCGGCCCCGGGATCCGGATCGCCGTCGACGCCAACCAGCGCTGGGACGTCGAGGAGGCGATCCGCTGGACGAACGCGCTCGCCCCCTTCGACCCGTACTGGATCGAGGAGCCGACCAGCCCGGACGACGTCCTCGGCCACGCCGCCGTCAGGCGCGGAGTGGCCCCTGTGAAGGTCGCCACCGGCGAGCACGTCCAGAACCGCGTCGTCTTCAAGCAGCTCCTCCAGGCGGACGCCCTGGACGTCCTCCAGATCGACGCGGCACGCGTCGGCGGGGTCAACGAGAACCTTGCGATCCTGCTGCTCGCGGCCAAGTCCGGCGTCCCCGTCTGTCCGCACGCCGGCGGGGTCGGGCTGTGCGAACTCGTGCAGCACCTCTCGATGTTCGACTATGTGGCCCTGTCGGGGACGA
This sequence comes from Streptomyces sp. S6, assembly GCF_054880855.1. Classification (NCBI taxonomy): domain Bacteria; kingdom Bacillati; phylum Actinomycetota; class Actinomycetes; order Kitasatosporales; family Streptomycetaceae; genus Streptomyces; species Streptomyces sp. S6. The sequence continues at coordinate 12,442 of NZ_JBTYMC010000184.1, forward strand.
CCGAGGACCGGGTCATCGAGTATGTGGATCATTTGCACACCCACTTCCTCGATCCGGTGGTGATCAGAGAGGGTCACTACATGGCACCGAGCACACCGGGCTTCTCCGCCGCCATGCGGCCCGAGTCCCTGGCGCGTTTCCGGTACCCGGACGGTGCCTTCTGGATCGAGGACCTGAAGGAGGACAAGGCGGCATGAACGACTTCGAGGGGCTTTCGGCCCTGGTCACGGGCGGTGCCTCCGGGATCGGCCGGGCGACGGCCGACCTGCTGGCGGAGCGCGGCGCACGCGTCGCGGTGCTCGACCTCGACCCGTCCGGCGTCGACAAACCCCTGTTCGGCTACCGTGCCGACGTCGGCGACGACACCTCCGTACGCGCCGCCGTCGACGCCGCCGCCGCGGACCTCGGTGGCCTGGACATCGTGATCAACAACGCCGGGATCGGCGCTCAGGGCACGGTCGAGGACAACGACGACGCCGAGTGGCACCGCGTCTGGAACGTCAACGTCGTCGGCATGGTCCGCACGGCCCGTGCGGCGCTGCCGTACCTGCGCGCGTCGTCCCACGCGGCGATCGTCAACACCGGCTCGATCTGCGCGACGGCCGGCCTGCCCCAACGCGCCCTGTACGGCGCGACGAAGGGCGCCATCCTCTCCCTGACCCTCGCCATGGCCGCCGACCACATCCGTGACGGCATCCGCGTCAACTGCGTCAACCCCGGTACGGCGGACACCCCTTGGGTCGGCCGCCTCCTCGACGCCGCCCCCGACCCGGCCGCCGAACGCGCCGCCCTGGAGGCCCGCCAGCCCGCCGGCC
>NZ_JBTYMC010000185.1:0-13193 GCF_054880855.1 Streptomyces sp. S6
CCCCCGCAGGAGCCGGCCGCGCGGACCCCCCTCGCCACCCCCACCCGCCGCCTCTTCGTCTCCCGGGTTGTCGCCGGCGCCGCGGCCACCGCCGCTGTCGGCACCGTCGGCTACGGCACGTACGGCGTCCTGCGGGGCCCGAGGGTGAAACGCGTCACGGTTCCGCTGGCGAAGCTCCCGCGCGGGGCGCACGGTTACCGGATCGCCGTGGTGAGCGACATCCACCTCAGCCCGGTCCTGGGCCGGGGTTTCGCGCAGAAGGTCGTGGACACGATCAACGGCACGCAGCCCGACCTGATCGCGGTGGTGGGGGACCTGGTCGACGGCAGCGTCAAGGACCTCGGCCCGGCGGCGGCGCCCCTCGCCCAACTCCGGGCCAGGCACGGGAAGTTCTTCGTCACGGGTAACCACGAGTACTTCTCCGGCGCCCAGCAGTGGATCGACGAGGTCCGCCGCCTGGGCCTGCGCCCCCTGGAGAACGAGCGCACCGAACTGCCTTGGTTCGACCTCGCCGGGGTCAACGACATCGCGGGGGAGAGCGAGGGGCGGGGGCCGGACTTCGAGAAGGCGCTCGGCGGCCGGGACACCGCGCGCACGAGCGTGCTCCTCGCCCACCAGCCCGTGCAGATCCACGACGCCGTCAAGCACGGAGTCGACCTCCAGCTCTCCGGCCACACCCACGGCGGCCAGCTCTGGCCCGGCGGATACATCGCGGAGGCCGCGAACCCCACGGTCTCGGGCCTGGAGCGGTACGACGACACCCAGTTGTACGTGTCCAACGGCGCCGGCGCCTGGGGCCCGCCCACGCGGGTGGGTGCGCCGTCCGACGTCACCGTCATCGAGCTGGCGTCCCGTCAGGCCTGAGCACACCCCCTCCCACACCTGTGAAGAACCTGTGAAAACGGACGGATGCCTGTCTTCGGGTAAGTTCTCTCTCATCTCATCCGATTAGCCTTCCCGAGGGAAAGCGTGTGTGATTAGGTGAGCCGGCCGCTTAGGGGAGTGGCCCTTTTTTCGTGAGGACTGGGCCCTTCGGAGGGCCTGGGGAGGCAGGGCATCACCATGCGATCTGTTCGCATGCGGATCATCGCGGCGGTCGCCGTACTGGCCGCCGTAGGCGTGGGCGGGTGGCAGTTGATGCCGTCCGGGGACAGCGGTGGCAAGACCATCGTCGTCGGCACGTCGGACACGATCACGTCACTCGACCCGGCGGGCGCCTACGACGCCGGCTCCTGGGCGCTGTACAGCAACATCTACCAGTCGCTCCTGTCGTTCGCGCCGGGCAGCGGCACGCCTTCCCCGGACGCGGCCAAGAGCTGCTCGTTCGTGGGCGGCGGGCTGACGACGTACCGGTGCGAGCTGCGCGGCGACCTGAAGTTCCCGAGCGGGCGCAAGGTCACGCCGAAGGACGTCAAGTACTCCTTCGACCGGATCAAGAAGATCAACTCCCCGGTGGGCCCGGCGTCCCTGCTGTCCACGCTCAAGTCCGTCGACACGGACGGCGACAACGTCGTCTTCCACCTCGGATCCGCCGACGCGACGTTCCCGTTCAAGCTGGCGACCGGCGTCGGCTCGATCGTCGACAGCACGAAGTACCCCGAGGACAAGCTCCGCACCGGCGGTGACGTCGACGCCACCGGCCCGTACACGCTCGCCGGGTACACCAAGAACGAGCGGGCCGACCTCAAGCCGAACGGCAACTACAAGGGCTCCTTCAAGGCGGGCCGGCCGATCGAGCTGCGGTACTACAAGACCCCCGAGGCCCTCCAGGCCGCCTGGAAGGCGCGCGACGTCGCCGTCGCCACCCGGCAGCTGCCGCCGAAGATGCTCGCCGGCCTCAGCGCCAGCGACACCAGCCAGCGGGTCACCGAGGCCGAGTCGTCCGAGACGCGCAACCTGTACTTCGACACCCGCGCGGACTCCCCCCTGCACGACCCGCGCGTGCGCCGCGCCGCCGCCTGGCTGATCGACCGCCAGCAGCTCGCGACGTCCGTGTACCACGGCACCGTCGACCCCCTGTACTCGCTGGTCCCCGCCGGGATCACCGGGCACACCACGTCGTTCTTCGACGCCTACCCGAAGACGAGCGTCGCGAAGGCCAAGGCGCTCCTGAAGGCCGCCGGCGTCAGCACGCCCGTCACCTTCACCTACGGCTACGGCAGGACGGGCGCAGCCGAGCAGGAGACCGCCGAGCTGAAGCGCCAGCTCGAAGCGGGCGGGCTGTTCAAGGTGGACGTCAAGGCGTACGAGTGGACCGACTTCCAGAAGCAGTGGGTCGGCGGCAAGCTCGACGCGTACGCCGTCGGCTGGGTCCCCGACTATCCGGACGCCGACACCTTCACCGCCCCTCTCGTCGGCAGCAACTCGCTGATGAACACCGGTTACAGCAACAAGACCGTCGACGGGCTCATCCAGGACAGCCAGAAGTTCGCCGACCGCAGCCGCGTCGCCGACGACTTCCGCCGCCTCCAGGACGACGTGGCCGAGGACTCCCCGGTCATCCCCCTGTGGCAGCGCAAGGAGTACGTCGTCGCCACCGAGGACGTCGGCGGCAGCCAGTACCTCGCGGACGGCAGCGGCGTGTTCCGGCTCTGGAACCTCGACTGGCTCTGACCCTCTGCCGGAACGTTCCGGCACCCGTACGGCGCCCAGGGGCACACCCCCTCGGGCGCCGTCGCGCGTCTCAGGGGCGCGGCCTCTCCGGCAGCACCACCGTCACCGTCATCCCCTCACCCGGCGCCGTCTCCACCGCGACACTCCCGCAGTGCGCCTCCACCACCCCCTGCACGATCGCCAGGCCCAGCCCGCTGCCCGCGGCGCTCCCGGTGCGGAAGAACCGGTCGAAGACGCGGGCGGCGTTCTCCGCGCCGAGCCCGGGACCGTCGTCGGAGATCCGCAGGGCGACACCGGTGTCCTCCCGACGCACCGAGAGGCGGACCGGCACGTCCGCCGGGGTGTGGGTGCGGACGTTGGCGACGAGGTTGCCGAGGATCTGCCGCAGCCCGGACTCGTCGGCGTGCACCAGGAGCGTCCCCGACGCCTCCACGTCCACCGGGCGCCCCGGCTGCTGGGCCCGCAGATCCTGCGCGGCGTCCCGCACCAGACGCGTGACGTCCACCTGGCGCAGCCGCAGCTCGGGGTGCTGGTCGAGGCGGGCCAGCGTGAGGAGTTCGTCCACCAGCCGCCCCATCCGGTCGACCTCGGCGTTCATCCGGTCCCAGGCCCGCCGCCGCTCGCCCTCCTCACGCAGCATCCCCTTGTCGTACAGCTGGAGATAGCCGCGGATCGCCGCCAGCGGGGTGCGCAGCTCGTGCGAGGCGTCCGCGACGAAGCTGCGCAGTTGCGCGGCGCTGTGCTCGCGGGTGCGGTACGCCGTCTCGACCTGGTGCAGCATCGAGTTGAGGGCCAGCCGCAACTGCTCGACCTCCTGCGTGGCCTCCCGGCTGGACGGCACCCGCCGGGTCAGGTCCCCCTCGGCGATCGCGGACGACGTCTCGACCATGTCCTCCAGGGGCCGCATCCGGCGCCGCACGCTGAACAGCGTCAGACACGCGAGGAGCGAGAGCAGCAGGCCCCCGATGGCGAGATCGGCCCGCAGCGCCTTCGCCATGCCCTTGTGGAGGCCGTCGGTGGAGGTCGCCATCACGATGTTCGTGCCGTCCTTCAGGCGCGTCGCCGTCACCCGGTAGGGAGCGCCGTGCAGCTCGACGTCCTGGGGTGTGCTGCTGCGGATGAGCCGCGCGGGCGGCCCGACGGCCTCGGCCATCCCCTTCTGCGAATCGGTCGGCCCGATCCCGAACAGCGGCAGCGCGTTCCCCCGGTCGTCGACGGAGGCGAACACCGAGTCCGGGGTCGACGGCTCCTGAGCCCGTCCGGGCAGCATCTGGTCACGGATGAACGCCAGGAGGGTCAGCGAGTCCATGTCCCGCAGGGTGATCTGCGAACTCTCCAGCGAGGCACGGGTCTTGGTCAGCCCCGAGTCGATCTGCCCGATCAGGTAGTGCCGCATCACCATCAGGCTGACGGCGGTCGCCGCCGTGATCCCGAGGGCGAGCAGCGCGACGTTCGCCAGCGTCAGCTTCACCCGCAGGGAGTGCGTCGTCCACGCGCGCGGGAGACCCATCAGGCCAGCCCGTACCCGACCCCGCGCCGCGTGGTGATCACCGGCGGCCCCAGGGCGGACAGCTTGCGCCGCAGATAGCTGATGTACGTCTCGACGACGGTCGACTCCGGCGGCGTGTGCTCGTACTGCCAGACGTGCCGCAGGAGTTGCTCCTTGGGCACGATCCGGCCGCCGTTGCGCACCAGGAACCGCAGCAGCGCGTACTCCGTCGGTGTCAGCTCCACCGTGCGCCCCGCGCGGCGCACGGTGTACGTCGTCTCGTCGAGCTCCAGGTCCCCGTAGCGCAGCGGCGGGCGCTGCGGCAGGACGTCCGCCGCGCGCGTGCGCCGCAGCACCGCGCCGATCCGGGCGACGACGACGTCGATGTCGAACGGCTTGGTGATGTAGTCGTCGCCGAACCCGAGCGCGCCGACGACCTCGGCGGGGGAGTCCCGCGCGGTGAGGAACACGATCGCCAGGTCGGGCCGCCGGGCGCGCAGTTCACGGCCCAGCGCACGGCCGTCGCCGTCCGGGAGCATCACGTCGAGGAGCGCCGCGTCGGGCCGGGTGCGGCCGGCGAGCGCGAGGGCCTCACGGACCGTGCCCGCGACCATCACCTCGAAGCCGTGGAAGCGCAGGGCGATCGCGAGGACGTCGGCGATGCTCGGCTCGTCCTCGACGACCAGCACGGTGCCGGGAGCCGTTGTCATACCCCCCAGTATCCGTGCCCCCCGAAGTCGCCGCGGGGGGTTTGTCTTTGGAGTTCCTTGAGAGTAGTGCCCAGTCGATGTCCAGCCGCGCCTGCTCCTGTCGATGCTGTCACTCGGGACCTGGGGGACCGACCTGACTGTCCGAGGACGAAGAGGAGTTGAAGCGTGACGGCATTGGCACGCTGGTGCTACCGGCACCGGCTGGTGGTCCTGTTGCTGTGGGTGGGGGCACTGTTCGGCATGGGGTTCACGGCGTCGGCCGCCGGAACGAACTACGCGAACGTCTTCTCGCTCCCGGACACGGACTCCAAGAAGGCGTACGACCTGATGGAGAAGGCGTTCCCCGCGCGCGCGGGCGACACCGACACGGTCGTGTGGAAGGTGGACGGCGGCACGGTCCGCGACGACGCCGTACGCGCGCGGATCGAACCCGCGCTGAAGAAGATCGCCGCGATGGACGGCGTCGGTGACGTCGCCGGACCGTACGCGGGCCCCGCCGCAGCGGCGCAGATCAGCAAGGACGGGACGATCGCCTACGCGCAGGTGACGTTCACGCAGCAGGCCAACGCGGTGCCCAAGAAGCTGATCCAGAACGTCGTGGACGCCGCTCAGAGCGCCGAACGGTCCGGTCTCCAGGTTGCGCTCGGGGGCCAGGCCGTCCAGCGCGTCCAGGAGCCGCCCACGGGCCTCGCGGAGATGGTCGGGCTCGCCGCGGCGGCCATCGTGCTGTTCCTCGCGTTCGGCTCGTTCTTCGCGATGCTCCTGCCGATCGCCATCGCGGTCTTCGGCGTCGGCATGGGCCTGTTCGGCACACAGCTCCTCAGCCACGCCACCGACATCCCCGACCTCGCCCCGCTGCTCGCCTCCCTGATCGGCCTCGGCGTCGGCATCGACTACGCCCTGTTCATCGTCACCCGGCACCGCAAGGGCATCCTGCGCGGCGTCGACCCTGAGGAAGCGGCCGTCACCGCCCTCAACACCTCCGGGCGCGCGGTCCTGTTCGCGGGCGGCACGGTGTGCATCGCGCTCGCCGGGATGCTCGTCACCAACCTGCGCTTCCTCGACGGCGTCGTCGTCGGCACGTCCCTGACGGTCGTCCTCAGCGTCCTCGCCGCGACGACGCTGCTGCCCGCGCTGCTCGGGTTCCTCGGGCAGCGGGTGCTGAGCCGTAAGCAGCGGCGGCGGCTCGCGGCGCGGGGGCCCGAGCCGGAGAAGGCGAGCGGGCCCGCCGCCCGCTGGTCCGTCGCCGTCCAGCGCAACCCCAAGTCGATCGCCGCGCTCGCGCTCGCCGTCATGGTCGTCCTCGCGCTGCCCGTGCTGTCCCTGCGGCTCGGCGCGACCGACCAGGGCAACGACGACACCAAGACGACGACCCGGCAGGCGTACGACCTCCTCGCGGAGGGCTTCGGGCCCGGGTTCAACGGGCCGCTCCAAGTCGTCGCCGACAAGGGGGACACGGGCGCGCTGGTCCGGGGGATCGAGGCGACCGAGGGGGTAGCCCGGGTGTTCGCGCTGCCGCCGGCGGGCGGTGTCACCGTCGTCCAGGTCGTTCCCGCGACCTCGCCGCAGTCCCAGGAGACCGACCAGCTCATCGACACCCTGCGCGACCGGGTGATCCCGCAGGCGGGGGTCCAGGCGCACGTCGGTGGGGTCACCGCCGTCTCCAAGGACTTCGCGACCGTCACCGGTGACCGGCTGCCGCTCTTCGTCGCGACGATCATCGGGCTCGGGTTCCTGCTGCTCCTCGTCGCCTTCCGGTCGCTCGTCGTGCCGCTCACGGCCGCGCTGATGAACCTCGTCGCCGCGGCCGCCTCCTTCGGCGTCCTCGTCGCGATCTTCCAGTGGGGCTGGGGACTTGAGCTGCTGGGGCTCGGCAAGGAGGGGCCCATCAACGCCTTCCTCCCCGTCATCATGCTGTCCCTGCTCTTCGGCCTCTCCATGGACTACCAGGTCTTCCTGGTGAGCCGCATGCACGAGGAGTGGGTCCACTCCCGCGACAACGCCCGCGCGGTGCGGGTCGGCCTCGCCGAGACCAGCCGCGTCATCAACTCCGCCGCGCTCATCATGGTGTGCGTGTTCGTCGCGTTCGTCCTCAGCGGGAACTCCGGGGCGGCGACAGCGGGGGTCGGCCTTGCCGTCGCGGTCGCCCTCGACGCGTTCGTGCTCCGCACCGCGCTCGTCCCCGCCGCCATGCACCTCCTGGGCAACTCCAACTGGTGGCTTCCGGCGTGGCTGGACAAGCGGCTGCCCCACCTCGCGGTGGAGCCCGCGGAGGAGCCCGTGGTTCCCGACGCCGGGGGCCCTTCCTCCGCCGTCCACGGGTTCGTCCGTGACCCCGAGGGGGAGCCGGTGAGCGGGGCCGCGGTGACGTTGCTCTCGCACGGAGGCGGGCGGCAGCTGGACCGCGTCAACACCCTGGCCGACGGGTCGTACATCCTGTCCGTCCCGACACCGGGGACGTATCTGCTGGCGGTGACGGCGCCGGCTCACGGGTCGTCGGCTCGGCGGGTCAGCGTGGGGGAGGGGCCTGTGGTGCAGGACGTGGAGCTGCGGGAGGGGGAGGTGGATGTGGTCGGTTAGTTCTTCGGCTGCCCGTACTTGATGATCTGGGCCACGTCGAGAGTCACTTCGGCGCCGATCGAGTCGGGCAGCGTGACGGTCTCGCCGGGGGCGTGTACGCGGTGGTTGCCGTACTCGCCCTCGGCAGGATCGGTGAGGACGTGGAGCCGCTGGTGCTTGCGGTCGACGATGACGTACACCGGCACCTTCGCCGCAGCGTAGGCACCGACTTTGGTCTTCAAGTCGTTCTTCCAGTTTCCGGAGGTGACCTCCAGGACGAGACGGAAGCAGACCGGGTCGTAAGCGGTCTTCTCGATGAGGTGGTCGTCGACGTCGGCGTCCACGATCACGAGGTCCGGGACAGCGTAGTCCTCGCCTTCGGGAAGCCAGAGACTGATGCCCTGAGCGACCTTGCTTTCCGCACCGTGCAGTCCCGCCGAGAGGAAAGGAAGCATGATTTCGGTGAGAACGATGGCGTGCGCGGCATCCGGTGAAGGGGTCACGAGGAGATGGCCTCCGATGATCTCGACGCGATAGCCCGGATGGCGTTCCATGATCTCGTCGGCGATGGTTGCGAGGGAGAACGGCTTCTCGGCGACGGTTGAGAAGAACGGGTCGTCGTCGAAAGGCCGCTCGACGGATGCTGCGGACATCACGTGCCTCCCATGGGCTGGTGTCGAGGGCATCATCGTAGACAGACGGCAGCTCTGATGCCCGATTGAGCTTCTTGATCAGAAATGATCATTTATCGCCTCCTTTTGTCCCCGGATCCGGCATCAGCCGCGTCATCCCCGGCAAGAAGTCCGTGAACAGCTCATGCACCTCACGCACCAGAGGCCGCAGCACCCGGAACCGGGACAGCGCCACGCCTCGCGCGGTGAGACGGGCACCCCTCTCCGCGAGGCGGTAGCTGCGTTCGCGGCCCTCTGTGCGGTCGAAGATCCAGTAGAGGACGAGGCCCATCTGGGAGAGCCACATCAGCTCGGGGAGGACGTCCTTGAGGTCGTCGGCGACCTTGGTCTTCGCGGCGCCGGAGAGGATCTCCCTGTGCACCGAGATCGCCTCCTCGCGCGCGTGCTCCGACTCGGGGGAGAAGGGGCTGAGCGGGCTGTCGGGATCGGCGGCGTTCTTGAAGAACTGGACGGCGAATTCGTGGTACGGCGTGGCGAGGTCGAGCCAGAGGCGCAGGACCCCGGCGAGCCGCGCCTCGAAGTCGGTCTCGCGGGCGAGCAGCGGGCGGACGGCGGCCCGGTGCTCGGCGGCGAGCCGGTCGTAGAACCCCTGGATGAGGTGTTCCTTGCCGGCGAAGTAGTAGTACGCGTTGCCCACGGAGACCCCCGCCTCCTGGGCGATGGCCCGCATCGTCGTCTTGTCGTACCCCCGCTCCTGGAACAGCCGCATCGCGGTCTCCAGGATCAGCGCACGGGTCTGCTCGGACTTGCTCGGGGCTGCGGCGGGGCCTTCGTTGTTCGCGGACACGGTCGCGAGCCTAACCAGTGGTGCAGGAGTCGCCGTAACAGGCGTACGTCCACCCCTCGTAGGGGTCGTAGATCCACCCGTCCCCCCGCTCGTACGCACCGCCGCCCCACCCGGCCTCGCGGAGTTTCGCCGCCGTCAGCACCGCCCCGCGCGCCAGCCGTTGTCCGGACGGCGTGCTCAGCCGGTACGCGAGCGGCCGGTGCTCCCGCAGCGCCCACAGGACGACGATCCAGGCGGCGGTGTCCCGGTAGATCTGGCCGCCGTCCCCGACGACGGTGATCTCGGCGAGGGTCGCGGCGTGGTCGAGGTCGGGGAAGAGGTCCCGCGCGGCGTCGGAGCCGGCCGGGACGAGGTCGAGGGGGACCAGTTGGGACTGGCGGGCGAGCCATCCGCTGAGGTGCTCGCAGAGTCCGCACCCGGCGTCGTACAGGACGGTCAGCCGGCGGACCGGGACGTACGCGGCGTCCCGGTCGTCGGCGACTGCCTCGGCGTTCACGCCCGCGCCGGCTTCGTCGGCGCGACCCACCCGCGCGGCGCCACCGGCGGCACCTGCTCCCGCTCCAGCACCCCCCGGCGCCGGATGCGGCTCAGGATGTACACGTTCCCCAGGTGCATCGCGCCGAGCACCAGCAGGACGACGCCGAGCTTCGTCGAGAGGGCCTCGAAGATGTCCCGGGTGTTCGCCAGGGGCTGGTCGCCGCTCAGGTAGAGGGCGACGAAGCCGAGGTTGACGAGGTAGAAGCCGACCACCAGGAGGTGGTTCACCGCGTCGGCCAGCCTCTCGTCGCCGTGCAGCACGTCCGCGAGGAACAGCCGGCCGTTGCGGCTGAGGGTTCGGGCGACCCAGACGGTCAGCGCGATGCTGACGACCAGGTAGACGACGTACGAGATGACGGTGCGATCCATGTCCCCACCACTTTCTTGAACGCGTTCAAAACGCTGTCGTGGATGACTGTAGACCTGTTTTTGAACGCGTTCAAGGCGGGGGCGGGGGAGAGGGCGTTCGCTCAGCGGCGTGCCAGCTCCGGTCGCTTCGTGTAGTCCGTGAACCCGACGACGTTCCCCCAGGGGTCGGCGAGTTCGACGGTCCAGCCGGTCGACACGGACGCCGGTTCGTCCAGCGGCGCGAGCCCCGCCGTCGTCAGTCTCCGCGCCGTCGCCCGCGCGTCCGGCACCTCCAGCCACACGCGCGTGCAGCCCCACGGCGGTGGACGGTGGCCGAGCGCCTCCTCCTGTCGCAGCAGGATCCCCGGCGTCTCGCGCCCCACTTTCAGCAGCGCGATCCCGCCCTCGTCGAACCGGAACCCCACCGCGAACCCGGCGCGCTCGTAGAACCGCACCGCCTCGGCGAGATCCCCGACCGGCAGCAGCACGTTGTCGAACCCGAGCAGCTCGTACGACTCGTCATCAGGCATACCGTCACAATAGGTGTGAGGTGTAGTGAATCGGGTGATTGCCGGTCCCGCCGGACCGGGTGATGTGGTGCGTCGATGTCGGGCAAGATGGCGTACATCAGATCGTCGGACCCCGGGGGAGTACCACCGTGTCGGAACAGCCGCAGCAGCCCTACCAGCCGCCCGGGTACGGCTACCCCGGCAGCAACCCCTACGGGCAGCCCCAGCAGGGGTACGGGTATCAGCAGCCGGGCCAGGCCCCGGGCCCCGGGTATCCGCCGCCTCCCCCTCCCGGCCAGGGCTACCCCCCGCCCCCGCCCCCGCAGGGCTGGGGCTACGCCCCGCCGCCCGGCACGTACACCGGAGACCCGTACGCCCCCTACGGGTACGACCCCTACGGGCGCCCGTACTCCGACAAGTCGAAGATCGTCGCGGGCATCCTCCAGTTCTTCCTGGGCAGCCTCGGCGTCGGCCGGTTCTACATCGGGCACGTCGGCCTCGGTCTCGCCCAGCTCTTCACCTGCGGCGGCTTCGGCATCTGGGCGCTGATCGACTCCATCATCCTGCTGACCAGCGACAGCACGACGGACGGGCAGGGCCGGGTGCTCCGTGGCTGAGACGGCGCCCGCGCCGCAGCCCACCCCCTCCCGGACCCTCCTCCGGCACCCGGCGACCGCACCCCTCGCGGTGCTCGTCGCCGGTGCCGCGGGATCGGTGTACCTCTACGGCACCGACCCCCACCAGCCGGGGCACCTCCTGCCCCAGTGCCCCTTCCGGCTCGCCACCGGCCTCCTCTGCCCCGCCTGCGGCGGCACCCGCATGGTGTACGACCTGATGCACGGCCACTGGGACGCGGCCTGGCTCGACAACCGCGCCCTCCTCCTCGCGGCCCCCTTCGCCCTCACGCTGCTCGGCCGCTGGATGTGGGAGGGGCTGCGCCACCGACGCCGCTGGCGGCCCGAACTCAGCGGTCGCGCACAGCTGTTGATCCTGAGCTGCGCCGTGGCCTGGGCCGTCGTCCGCAACCTTCGCTGAGGCGACTCCTCGTGACCCTTCCGGGTTGATCGCGACTTTCGAACTGGCCGGAAACGTTCGGAAGTTGGCGCAAGAGTTCGTCACGGAACGAGAACGATAGTTCGACTGCGGTTTCGACAGACCGCGTCGGCTGCCTACGCTCAGCGTCCACACGGGGGGACGGCCGCGTCATGCGCTGACAGGTGTGCACGCTCTCCGGTGTTCTCGCATCCCGCAGCCTCTTCAGGAGATCAGTTCTATGAGCGTCCCCGTCCCCAACGCCGAGGCCCCCTACGGCTACGACCCGCAGGGTCGCCCGTACTCCGACAAGTCGAAGCTCGTCGCGGGCCTCCTCCAGATCTTCCTGGGCGGCCTCGGCATCGGCCGCTTCTACACCGGTCACGTCGGCATGGCCATCGCCCAGCTCCTGACCTGCGGCGGCCTCGGCATCTGGGCGCTGATCGACGGCATCATCTTCCTCGTCAGCAACGACCGCACGGACAAGCAGGGCCGCGTCCTGCGCGGCTGATCCCCCCGCGGGGTCCACAGGGTCCGCCCCTGAGCATTTCCCAGGGGCGGACCCCACGGGGTCTACGGGTATCAGGGGGTCATGGGGTCAGCAGCCGGCCCGCTGCGGGCCCACCGCGATGCCGGACATCCGCACGTCGTACGACGACGGTGACGGGTTCCCCTGATACAGCTGCCACCCGAGCTTCAGCTTGTCGAACGTCGGGAACGTGAAGTCGTCCGACGTCCCGCCGTGGCTCTTCGTCGACACGGTCAGGTCGGGGTTCTCCACCCCGTCGAAATACACCGTCACCTTGTTGTCGGACGCGTCCAGATGGAACTCCAGGCACTGCCAAGCGCCCGCGACGGCCGGCGCCGAGGTCCGCCAGTTCGTCCAGTCGCCGGTCGGGCCCAGGTCCGACCCCACCCCCCAGAAGTTCCCCTTGTCCGTCGGCGCGTACTGCCCGCCCAACGGCCGCACCAGCGTGGGTGAATCACCCCCGGACGCCTCCGCGAGCGTCCAGTGCGCCCAGTCCGGCGCCGTCGGAAACGCCCCCACCTTCACCCGCACCCGGGCCCAGAGACTGTTCCCCGCAAGCGAGTCGAGAGGCAGTACGACGAACGCCTTGCCGTTCCCCTCGGTGTGAAAGAGAAGTTCCTTGCCGGGGTACCCACTCGTGCTGGGCACCACCGTGATCGTGCTCCCGGGAGACGTCTCCGTCGTCCACGCGGGGGAAGCAGAGGCAGTGGGGGGTATCGCGAAGAGCGCGGCCACGAGGGCCAGTCCGGCCGTCGCCGCTTTTCTCAGGATTGCCATGCGCCAGAGTCTGGCTTGAACTCTCAAGCAGATCAAGGTGAGTTGTCGAACGCACAGGAGCCCGCATCCAACGTCACCTCGTCAGCTCCGTCCGGAAGCCATACTGGTGAGTCGTCGGGTGACAGGTGGGACGTATGCGTCGGGGGCGGTTTCGTGCGACGGGTCTTGGCGGTGCACTTCGTACCGTGTGCGCTCTTTGTGACCTGTCTTTTCGCTCTCGTACGCAGCGGGAGTTTCTCGGGCCGCAGTGACTGGAACGCGGCTTTCCCGACGGAGGGAAGCAGTTTTGTCGGCGCCCTGTTGCTCATCGGCTCAGGCTCCGTCGTACTCGGCATCCTGCTGCATCCGTTCCAGGTGCGGGCGGTGCGCGTGCTGGAAGGGTACTGGGACCGGTGGCCTGCCACCTCGGGCCTGGCCGGTGTGCTGGTGGAAGTGCAGCGGCGCCGTAGGCAGGGGCTCCTCGGCCGTGCCCGGTCCCGCGCCGGCGCCGGTCCCAACGCGCGCCGGGTGGCGTAGTGCTGGTCGATGGCGGCCTGGGCCTCGTTGTGCTCGATGCCGCCGAGCTGTTCGGCCTGGTCGGAGGTCGCGAACCGGGTGAACCGCTGCACCTG
>NZ_JBTYMC010000186.1:0-13172 GCF_054880855.1 Streptomyces sp. S6
CCGAGCTACCAAGAGGCCCTGCCTTCATGCCCGCAGCCAGTGGCAACCACCCGATCGAGACTCCTGTTCGACGCACACCCCTCAAGATCGGAACGACAACAGCTACTCAGGCACGTCGATGCCTCTTCTGCGCCTGGTCTCGACGCAGGTCGCCCCCGAGAACACGTTCCTGCACCAACTGCGCCCCGGAGCCGACCGAGACGTGAGCAACGCGCTGGCCCGGATGGAGGAGGTGGCCGAGGACGAAGACGGGCCCGACGGCACGGCGAAGGACCGTGCTCTGTTCATGAAGCTGACACCCGCTCAGCGCCATCAGCTCGTCAGCGCCATCACCGTCAACGACGGCGCCCCCGTGATGTCAGACCTCGACTCTAGTCTGGCCAAAGAACTGGGGATCACGCCAAGCGAGCACGCTCAGGCCGCCCTCGACGACATCAAAGGGTGGTGGTACGGAATGGCTGTCAGGCTGCTGGAACGCAAGAACCCAGAACGCATGCTCCCCTCCGTCAAGGCTGAGCAGCTCATGTGCCGCCGGGACGAGATCCTCGGCCGGTACGCCGGCAAGAGCCTCCCGATCACGGAGACGCTGAGCAATCTCACCCAGGCGGAGATCGCCGGCTACGCGGACCGTCTGGTCGTCACCCAGATGCGCTGGATCGGGCTGCCCGACGACGAAGTTGCGATGCACCTGCGGGACTACCACTACGCACGGGCACAGCGCTCCGAGTGGCTACGAACCTTCAAGATCACCTCGGAAAGGCTCGAGGAGTACGAAGGCGAGCTCCACTACGAATGGGAGAGCGCCTTTCGTCGCCGCACCCGTCGCGTCCGCGCCGACATGAGCGAAGAGGACCGCCAGTGCGTCGGCCAGGACATCCTGGACGACACCATGGACAGAGCCGCGGACACGCCCCTCAGTCCGGGCAGTGTCACCGCCCCATGGATCGGCAAGGGAAGCATGCACGGCCTGTCCGACCAGGCCGACACCGCAGAAGCGGACCGGGCCGTGGGCTGGCACCCCGACTACACCGAACTCTGCAAGCGCCACATCGAAACGCAGGAACAGTGACGACGGACTCCCACCACCACGTGTCCGAGGCGCAGGCGCTGTTCAACCCGGCTTTCGGCGCCTACCTCCTAGCCAGCGGTGTCAACGCCGCCGTGAAGAAGGCACAGAGGCCTCTGCCCTGGCCCAGCGCCTTCCTGATCCTGCCCCTTGTGCTGCCCGCAGACACCCGTGACTCGCTGCCCGCCAAGTCCACCGTCACACTGATGGCCTGGGCGCACGACCACCCGCGCCTGCGGGCCGCCTTCGCCGAACGCGCCGCCGTTCTGACCGACTACACACGCGCCAGTCTGCGCACCGCCATGCGCCATCGCGCCATAGACGTCGCCTCCTCCGGACTGATCTGCCCCCGTGTCCCTCAACCCGCATCCGCTGCCCCCGGTGAAGAAGTCGCCGACTGCGTCCGGGCCGCGACGCTCGTCGGCCGCTGGCTCGCTGTGACCGACCCCACCCGAGCCTTCACGACGCTCGGTGTCCGTCCCTGATCCGTTTCCGCTGCAAGGAGTCCCAGAACCGTCATGCAACTGCTCGCCCTGGCCCTCTACCACCGAGACGGCAGGAAAACCCCCAGGGTCCTGCGGTTCCGCCCCGGGGCGCTCAACATCCTCACCGGCGAGTCGGAGACCGGTAAGTCCGAGGTCCTCAGCATCGTCGACTACTGCCTCGGACGCCGGGCCCCCCACCTGCCCGACGATCTGATCGACCAGACCGTCGGCTGGTATGCCCTCCTGGTCGCCTTCGCCGACCGCTCGCGCATGGTCCTGGCCCGGCCCCGCCCGACGGGTGCCTCCACCCTGCACGCGTTCACCCGCACCGGCGACGCCAGCCTGGACATCCCCCAGGTCCACGAACTCGTCCACAACTCCAACGTCGCGGCCCTGCGCAGCGAACTCAGCGCCCGCCTCGGCATCGAGGACTTCCACTTCCAGCCCCCCACCGGGGCAGGACGCAAGCCCTTCGACGTCTCCATCGCCCAAGCGGCCCTGCTCTGCTTCCAGAACCAGAACGAGATCGCCGACCAGACAGCGCTGTTCCACCGCCAGACCGAGTCCGGCATGGCCCAGACCCTCAAGGACACCCTGCCGTACTTCCTCGGCGCTGCCGGCCCCGAACAGGCTTTGCGCCGCCACCGCCTCGGCGAAGCCCAGCGTGCCCAACGCGCTGCCCAGCGCAAACTCGACGACGCCCTTCGCCATCAGCAGGCCATGGACGCCAACGGTCTGGCTCTCGTCCGCCTGGCGGAGAGCGAAGGCCTCCTCACCGAGGTGCCCGCAGCCCCTGACACCGCCCAGGTTCTCGACCTCCTGCACCAGGCACTGGCCGCTGCACCCGAGACCGCCGCACCGCTGGACCTCCGCGACCGGCGCCAAGAACTCAACGAGGAACGCCGTCTCCTGCGCGAACAGTTGCAGGAATTCGACGAGGCCCTGGCCGCAGTCGACCGCTGGCAACAGCAGGGCCGCGCCTTCACGGGCGAGCTCCACCTCCAACTCGACCGCCTCAAAACCCTCGACCTCCTCGGCCCCGAGCGCCAGCACGACACCCTCGTGTGCCCCATGTGCACCCAGACCCTGGAACACCCAGACCCTTCCGCACAGGACATCTCCGAACTCACCGACCACCTCGCGCAGGAACTCGCGCAGGCACAAACCCTCCAGCCCGTCCGGGAAGAGCACCGAAACGCCCTCCAGACCGAGCGCGGCCGTGTCACCGAACGCCTGAGACTGAACGGCGCCCAGCTCAGAGAACTACTGGCCAGCGACGAACGCCTGCGCAACCTGCAGGAACAGAACCTGCGCGTCGCACACATCCAGGGCAGGATCGCCGAAGCACTCACCCGAACCGGAACAGACAGCGACCTCACCCGGCTGCGCAACGACCTGGCCCTGGCCCAGGAACACGCTGCCACATTGGAACAGCTCGTCGACGAGGACGACGTCACCGCTGAGACCGAACGCCGGCTCGCCGACATCGCCGTCGGCATGACCGCCTGGGCGAAGCGCCTCAACCTCGGAGGAGCAGCCGACGCCACCGAAGTAGGGATCAGCCTCAAACTGCTCAACGTCGTCCTGAGACGACCCGCAGGACGCCTGCCCCTGACACGGATCGGCAGCGCCAAGAACCACATCGGCTACCACCTCGTCGCACACCTCGCCCTCCACACCTACCTGCGACGCAACAACCGGCCGGTCCCTGGCTTCCTCATGCTCGACCAGCCCACCCAGGCGTTCTTCCCGGAAAAGCCCCGCGACGCCGCAACCATCCAAGACGCCGACTGGACCACCGTCACCGCCTACTTCCAGCTCCTCAATGACGTGGTACAGCTCAACCAGGGCGCCCTGCAGATCATCGTCTGCGACCACGCGAACCTGGCTGAATCCTGGTTCCAGGACGCTGTGATCGGCAACTGGCGCCCCGACAGCAACGGCACCCGCAACGCCCTCATCCCCCCGAACTGGCTTGAATAACGGCAACGCCGGGTACGGCTGGCCCAGCCGTACCCGGCGGCCTTTTCTTTGGGCGACTCCGATGTGGCGACTGCGATCCGGTGCCCCCTTCTGCATCACCTCGGGCGCGGACAGCAGAGACCCCTGTGGCGAGGGCGCGTCCGCGATGAATCTCAACGTGCCCTCGGCCACTGCTTGGCAACCCGCGACTGCGGTAGTCACGAGGACCAGTGAGCCTTCACGACTCGTGGCGCCGCAGCCCGCCGGCCTAACCCTGCTGATGCCGGGCGCTTCGCCCCGCCGGTGACGAACACCCATGCCGGGGGAGCTTCAGGGCCGCCCGCAGGACGTGGACCGGAATGTGTCAGGGTGATGGGAGAGGAGGCGGTGCCAGGTGAGTACGCTGCGGGTGGACGTGTTCGCCTTCGACATGCCATGTCCGCAGTGCTCGATGCCCTTGCGGTGGGTGTTCGGGCTGCTGCCTTCGCACCGGCCGGACGGCAGCGAGTTCACCACGACCGACTTTCCCGAAGCCGTCGATGTGGCACGCCGGATCCCGGCCGACCCCACCGGCGACACCATGGACCTGGCCGCGCAACTGCACGACCGGCCCGCCTGGCAACGGGGGCGCAGCTTCAACCCGAACACGTGTGGCCACTGCGGACACCAAGCGGACTGGCACGTTCTCGACGACGTCATTCACTATGCCCTCCACGGACGATGGATCCGCGCGGCAGAAAGCCGGGTCCCGGTGCCGCAGTGGCGTGCAATCCGCGGTCGCGGGCAGGGAATCTCTTGGACACCGTGAACCGCCCCGGCCCGAATGCCGAGCGACCGAAGACAGCAGGCCCCCTTTTCTCGGCTACCACGCGAGATGCGTGATTCCCGAGCAGATGTTCGAAGTGGCTCGGTGATGCATACCGGTGGTTGGGTGGGAGTCCGGCCGTCCGGCCCTCTCGGATAAGCCATATAGATCTGTTCGGTGGGAAGACGGCCTCCTGGCTGCTTTCGTAGTGTCTTCAAGCACTTCGCGCGCGTGGAGGCCGTCTTGGGCAGTACCCGCATACCTCGATCCGCCACCCGTAAGTCCACCCTCCACCGGCTCAAGCCCCCCGAGGGCACTACCCCGGAACTGCGCAAGTTCGTCCGCGAGAGATACCTCGACAGTGAGGACTACCAGGCCAGGGAGTTCACCCGCCGGGGGATGGAGGGCCTGCTGATCACCGGAGGTGTTCCCCGAGAGCGCTCCGACTGGTGCAGCGCGGCGGAATCCATCACCGGCCTGGACGTCAACGAACGCAGCCGTGCCGCGGCGGGACTCATCCTCATGCGCACCGGCCGTGGCACCTACGCGCTGAGTTACGGGGTAGGGCAGCACATGCTGGACCCCTACTTCCGTGACGACGAGTTCGGACTGGAGTTCGCGACCCGCTGTCTCAACGACGACGGAGTCATCAAAATCCGCAACCAGATCATGGACGGCCGAGGCCGGGTCGACGAGTACTCGGTGTCACGAGGCGAGCGGATCGACGACTTCGGCCTGGACCGCTTCGGTGCCGTCGTCCGCCGCATCTGCGGCACCGTCAGCGGACTGTCACTGACCTCCCTGGAGACCGGCAGGACACGACAGGTCCGCGTCGAGTGCTCACAGGCCACCATCAAGCTCCCCCTGGCCACCACCGTGGAACAGTTCCTGAGCGACCTCCAGGCGATCGAGGACGTATGCGCGAAGCCCGATCCGCTGCCGCAACTGCGTTTTGTCAGCAGGGTCCACACCCTCGACAACCGCAGTCACAAGGCCGTGGAGGCCCAGAAGGTCCTGGAAACGCACCTCACGGACCCGGACAGTCCCCGCCTGACCATCGGCGTCCCCGACTCCTGTCAGGAAAGCTACAGCTCGGCCCAGGCGTTCCGCGCCAGACGAGGCGCCCGCACGATCGAGACAAGCGATCTCGAGCTGCACCACCTGCTGCAGTTCGTACAGGACAAGCCTGAAGGAGAACGGCTCAAGGCCCTCGGCGACGTACGGGTCACCATGTTCAGCGACGATGACTACCAGACACCGGCCGGCGTCACCACCAACGGAAAAGAGTGGCTCATCGCCGACATCACGATGGGCACCGACCGCCTCTTCTACGGCAACGGCAAATGGTTCGAGGTAGGTGCCGGCTTCCTGGAGACCCTGGAGGAAGAACTCACCGCCTTGTTCACCCAGCCTCAGACGGTCACCCTGCCGCCATGGCCCAAGGGCCCGCCCAACTCCAAGGGCCACGACTCTCACGACGAAGACTGGTTCAACCACCAAGCAGCGAAGCCCGACGGGTATCTCCTGTTCGACAAAAAGGACATCGTCACGGAGAAATTCAAAGGAGGGGGACTGGAGATCTGTGACGTCCTCGGCCCCGAGAACCAGCTGATCTGCATCAAGAAGGCACCCGCTAGCACAGCTCCCCTCAACCACCTCTTCGCCCAGGGCGTGGTCGCCGTCGAGACGCTGCGCAGCGACAGCGAAGTACGGGCCAAGTTCCTTGAGCAGGTGGCCGCGCACACGCCGGACCACCGCCTGCTCCACGACTTCGGCACACTCCGGGTGGTCTTCGGGATCCTCCTGAAGGACGGCCAGGACATCCGCGTCGACTCGCTCTTCGCCTTCGCCCAGGTCTCGTTGCTCCAAGCAGTCAGACGGCTGCGCGCGATGAACGCGGAGGTCGAAGTCGTCGCCATACACCGCTGAACCAAGGCCGGAGTCGCGCCGGTACGGATGCCGCACCACGGTCAACTGGTGTGCACGGGGGCGTGGTCGAAGAACCTTTGCTCGTCGTCGATGCGGATCTCCCGCACGCCGGGGTAGGCGCGGGGGAGCGGGTCGTTGGTCGCGGCGATGACCTGGCAGGCGTAGCCGTCGGGCGAGGGGTCGTCGGCGATGGAGATGAGGGTGTCGATCAGACGCACACTGGTTTCCTGGTCCAGTCCTGTGGACCCCAGGCCGGCGAGCGGCGAGTCGATGATCAGCAGCGGCGGAACCCGTACCGCAGCATCCGCCCGGCCAAGGTCGCGCAGGGACAGGAGCACCGCGATGTTGGTGGCCGCCTTCGGGCTGCCTCCCACCGAGATGTCCGTGAACGTCTTGACGGGTTCGCCCCGCTCCTTCACCCGGACGGTGAAGTCCTGCGGATCGATGGAGGCGGTTTCGACGGCCGGGTTGATCTGCCGCAGCCGGTCGAGGAGGAACGCCGACCAGCGACCGGTGACATCCTTGCGGCGGACGTCGTGCGCGGTCTTGGCGGCGTCCCGGGCGGCCTGCGCCGCTTCCATCGTTTGCTTCGCCGTCTCGACGACCTTCTCCTGGGCCCGGATGAAGTCGGCGTCATCCAGCCTCCGCTTGAGCTGGGCGACGTCCCGGCTCAGACCGTGAGCCTCCTTCTCCGCCTGCTGCGTCGCCTTGCGCGCGGGAGCGAGATGATCGTGCTCGTACGCGTCGCGGGCCGTGAGCGCGTCCCCGGCGTCCTTCTCCGTCTCCTCTACGGCTCGTGCCGCGGCCTCCGCGGCCTCACGCAGCCCCTTGTTCTTCAGCCTCAGCTGCTCCGCCTTCGCGCGGGCAGCGGCGATCTGCTGCTCCCGGTGGTCTTCGCCGCCGGAGTGGGTCTGTCCGCACTGGCGGCACAGCCCGGGATCACGCTCGGGAAGAGCCTGACCGCACCGGGTGCAGCCCTGCGGTCCGGGGTTCAGTAAGGCGTTGAGCGCGCCTTCCACCCGTGCCTGATCGGCCACGGTGCTGCTGAGCTCGGTCCGGGCGGCCTCGGCCTGCTTGGCGGTTTTGCGGCGCTGCTGTTCGGCCGCCTTGTGCAGAGCGACGAGCCGCCCGTGCTCCCCGATCGCGGCTGTCAGGATCCCGGAGGCCGTCTTCCACCGCTCGGCCGCCGCGAGGTGCTCGCGCTGCTTCTGCTCGTACTCGGCGCGGACACTGTCCGGGTCGGCCACGGCGCCGGTGTCGCGGAGCTTGTTGAACTGGTTCAGTGCGGAACGGGCGGCACGGTGGCGGGACTCGGTCTCGGAGGCGTTCTTCTCCAGCCCCGCAAGGTCCTCGTTCCACAGCCCGAGAAGCACCTCCAGGGCCAGGATCCGCGCCGTGTCCTTCTCTCCGCCGAGGAACTCGGAGGAGATCGTGTTCTGCCGCAGAGCCATCACGGTGCCGTAGAACTCGTCCAGTCCGACACGGGTCGTGCCCCGGGCCGCGGCCGGGAGGCCGAGCAGGTCCTGGATGAACGCGCCCGCCGTGCTCTCGCCGGCCTTGGCCGCGGTCACGGGCAGCGAGCGTTCGAGCTCGTCAGGGGTGTCGAGATTCTTCACCAGGACCCGCGCGCGGGGGTCGGGGCCGCTGCGGGTCGCCTGCCAGCGCGTCCCGGAGACCCGGAAGACCAGGCGGACATGCTGGCAGGCGCGCACCTCCGGCATGACCGTCGCGTTCGTCAGCCCCAGCGGATACAACAGAGCCTCGATGGCAGTGGACTTGCCCGATTTCGAATGCCCGACCAGGAAGGTCACCAGGCCCTTGAAGTAGCGGGCGTACCAGACGCCGTCCCGCTGGAACTCAAGTCTTTCGATGACGAACGACGGACCCATGGGCGCTCCTCGGCTCGACTGTGCTGCTCTCCCCGTGGAAACGAGCGTCCGTCGAACGGGTGACGCCCCAAGATCCTTCGGGCAGAGTCTGATCCGGGGCAAGACGCGAGGCGACGGCTGAGCCGAACGCGATCCACAGCCGCAGATCGATGGCCTGCCCAGGCCCTGGCGGTCGACCGGTCCACTGCGGTGCGGCTGGACCGTATCCGGGTGCTGCGGCAGGCGGGAGCGGTAGTCGCCCACCAGCGCCGCGACGTCGGGCAGTTCCGCGTCGAGGAAGAGACGGAGGGGTGAGCCGCGGTCATCCTGGCAGATGGTGAGGCTCATACCGTCACCCCTGGACGGATTGCGGCAGGAGCGGGGAGTGTGCAGGCCATGACGTGTCTCGTTGCGTTGATGCCCGGCGGAAGGCGGCACCTGCGCCGCCTTCCGCCAGCGCCCGGCCCACGGGCGGACGCGGGGAGGAGAAGTTCAGGAACAGAGGCGATGAGGGGACGGGCCGTCAGACGGATTCCTGGCCGGGGGCGTCGGCACCGGCCTCCAGGGCCTTGTCGACGAACTCCCGTACCAGCTGCCTGACCTGAGCGGCCGGCACGACCTGCTCCCACCGGGGTGCCAACGCGCACTGCCAGCAGCGGAGCCGGAAACGGATCGATCCGTCCTCCTGAACCGAACCCCACGCGGAATGGGGCTGCTTCGCGCACGGGCCGTGCGGGTCGAGCGCGGACGTCTGCAGCACGATGTCGGGCCGGTGGCGCGGCGGCACGGTCCTGTCGCGGCGACAGCCGTCGCACCGCAGGAGGTGGCTGACCGCGCCCGGCTGGTGGATGAACCGGTGGCCGCCGCCTTCATAGGTGTTGCAGCTGGCACACACCGGCCCGCGCACGAATCCGTGCGTGTGGCAGTGGTCCCAGTACACCGCCTGCCGCGGACCGGGACACATCCGGCACAAGAACGCCTCCGGCTGCGAGTTCTTCGGCAGCGACGCATACAGCCTGCCGCGCAGATGGTCCTTATAGGGGCGGGCGACGGAGGCGGCGCACGCGGGGCACAGGGTGGTGTAGCCGCTGGCGCTGGACGTACGCCACTTCGAGACGTCTCCGGTGGCGTTGCAGCGGCTGCATCGGGCGGCCTGTTCGACGCACTCGGCGGCGATCCGGTCCGCCCGGTCGAGGAGAGCGGCGTAGGCGCGCGGGACCATCCAGGCGGTGCCGGACCACGTCAGTAGCGGCAGGGGGCTGGTGCACGCGATGGGCGACCGGCCGTAGCGTTCCTCGACCTGCTCGAAGGTCGCACCGCACCCCAGCCCGTAGCGGTTGGGCCGGGTACGGCTGCACGGCTGCCGTCCTTCGCAGCGGCAGCCGTTGGCGCTCTGGTCCTGGTAGGAGACGTGCTCGAACCAGCGGTGGATCTGTGAGCGCCACGTCCGGTTGCGCTCGGCGGACGAGAGACGGGCGTCGACCAGGTCGTCGGGGTCGAAGGGGAGCGAGGCGAGCCGGTTGCCGGCCGCGCGGATGTCCCGGTCGTCCAGCCGCCACCGGCCCTTGTACTTGTAGCCGCGAACGGCGGTGTCTCCGATGAGGACGTGGTTGCTGATCTGGAAGGTGTAGCGGGACAGCGAGGAGGGTGCTGCGGGGACGGGGCAGCCCTCGGTGAGTTCCGCCAGCAGCTGGTTGGCGTACTCCGGACTGATCGGTGCCATGGGTGTGTCTCTCCTTGTGGGGGAGCGGGTGGGGCGGGGCGTGCAGTGGGTGGCGGCCTGCGGATGCCGACGCGATGCGGTCCGGGCCGGGAACGGCGGGCGGGGGAGCCGGGGATGGGGCCGGGAGATGTCACGGGTACCGCGTCGGCCCGGGCCGGGGCGAGGGCACCGGTTCCCAACCACCGGTCAGGAAGGCTGCCCCGGCCTCTTCGCAGACGGTGCGGGGACGGCGGTCGGTGAGGAAGCTGGCACGGTCGCTGTACTCGGTGGGCCGTGCCGCCGTCCGGTGCACCGTCCACAAGCCGTCACTGCTGGTGCTCGCGGCGGTGAGCCGGTGCAGTCACCGATCGAGCGGATCGGTCTGCACGGCTGTCCTGGGCTTGGCTCGGGTGTAGGCGATCAGCCAGTCCGCGAGCCACGGCCTGTCGGCCTGGTGGCTGATTTCCCGGAGCAGCAATTCCGTTGCGGCGGCGGCCCCTTCGGCCGCGGCGGTCTGACGCAGCTGCTGCTGCCAGCGCGGAGCGCCGAGCAGCCGGGCCACGGAGATCGTCTCCGGGTAGGACACCAGCGCATGCGGCGCCACGGCCGCCGGCGTGCACCCCGTGGCTGCGGCCAGCCGGCGTACACGGTCCTGCCAGACCGTCTCGGATCTCCACCCCTGTACCTGCCACGACCACACCACCGCCGCGGCGAGGGCCACCACGTCCGCGGCATCAGGGCGGGCCCGTACGAGAGCGGCATGGCGGCGGTGCGCAGTGAGCACCTCGGGCAGGCTCTCCAGCGGAATGCTCGCCGGGCTCCCGGGGTGCGCGAGGAGCCAGCGCCGGTGACGCCGGCAGACGTGCCCGGCCGTTCCCGGGTACACCAGCACCGGCCGTCCGGGCCGCCAGGCCCGCCCGGTACACGCAGGACAGGTCCCCACCCATGCCTCGCCCGGCATGTACCAGGCCGCCCGCAGGTTCTCGTCGTCCGCGAGCCGCCCGTGCGGGGCGGCGAGCGCGGGCAGCAGGCGGGTGAGCCGGGACAAGGGAAGACCGGTGGAGCGGGCCAGGGCCGTTCGTGCGGGTGTGTTGAGGAACAGTTCCAGGCCGGTGCCCGGGGTGCCCGTCACCTGCACCCGGTGCGCGCCGCTCAGGATGCCCCGCAGCAAGTCCTGCGCGGGCAGACCGTAAGGGGCGGCCATCCTCCGGAACCAGGAGCCGGTCAGCTCCCCCGCCACGGGCGGGATACGAACAAGCGTGGAGGCGGAGGCTTGCACCAGCATCGTCCTTGTCTTTTGCGCGTGGGGGTGTTGAGGGCAGGGGCGTGGCCATGGCTCAGCGCCCCGTCAAAGAGGGGAAGGGGGAACTACGGGGGCGGGCCTGCGGCGGGAGGCCCGGGTGGGGCCTTCCGCCGCACCGGTCAGTTGCCGGGGTGTGGCAGCAGAGTGGCGCGCGCCGCGTTCGTGGCCTGGACGTCGAGGAGCACCTGCGACAGCTGCTTCTTCGTGATCGCGAGGCTTCCGTCCAGGATGGAGCGGATCGCGGCCTCCCTGACGAGGAGGGAGAGACTGGCCATCACGCCGCCGGTGCGCAGATGGATGTAGGCGGCGTGGCGTACCAGCGTTCCGGGCCGGTGGTGGGCCAGCCGCAGTGCCCCATCCATGTCGCCCAGGAGCGTGCGCCACATCTTCTTCTGCTCCGGGGTGCCGTTGAGCAGCGGGGGAGTGCGCAGGAGTTTGCAGCGGGCGGCGAGCTGGGCACCGCGGGGCCCGGTCAGCAGCGGTGAGTCCTCCACGTTGACACCAGCCAGCACGAACGTCGCGGGTACTCGTTCCATCAGGGTCTTGACCTGGTCGGAAGTGTCGGCGCCGGGCTGGGTACGGGTGTTGAGCAGGTGCACGTCGTCGATGAACACCAGCCGGGTGCCCCGCTCCAACATGACGTGGCACACGGCGTTGGTGATGGTGTGTTCGGTCATCCCGTCGTGGACCGGAATGCCCGCGAACCGGGCGAGGACCCTGGCCAGGTTCCTGGGCGTGTAGGTGGGCGGGACGGAAGCGAACAGCACGGGCATGGAGCCCTCCAGGCCCGGCCGGCGGCGCCGTTCGCTCAGTTCGAAGGACCGGCCGAGTTCCATGAGCGTGGTCGACTTTCCCGCCCCCGGCGGCCCGGACACGATCAGCCCGCGCCGGGCGGTGCCCGGCTGCTTGTTGTTCACCAGCAGCGTGACCCTCAGCTCCGCCATCGCCCGTTCCATGGAAGGCGTCTTGAGGGTGACGAACTCCGAGTGGTAGTTCAGCCGCCTCGCCTGATCCCAGGAGGGGTCGTCCACCGGAGGGGCGGTCACCCGCAGACGGCAGACGTACTCCTGCCACCGGACGCAGTCCGTGACCGCGCCGGGAGTGACATCGTCGTCGGAGAAGTCGCCGCCC
This sequence comes from Streptomyces sp. S6, assembly GCF_054880855.1. Classification (NCBI taxonomy): domain Bacteria; kingdom Bacillati; phylum Actinomycetota; class Actinomycetes; order Kitasatosporales; family Streptomycetaceae; genus Streptomyces; species Streptomyces sp. S6. Next base: position 12,252 of record NZ_JBTYMC010000186.1, read on the forward strand.
ACGGCAGCGGTTACGGCAGCCACTGGTCCTCCTCAAGGTCCTGGTCGCTGAGGATGAGAGACCCTCCTGAGACATGGCCGGCCTGCGGCCCGTCACCGATGACGTCCTCGTCGTCGTCCTCGTCCGGCAGGGTCTCGTCGTCGGGATCAGGCGCCGCGTACACGCCGGCCAGCCCGAACGACGGGGCGAGCACGTCCAGCGCATTGATCTCGCCCGCGGGCACCGGCACGCTCTCCGAGGCGCGGGACTTCGCCATCACCCGCCGCTCCCTGCCGGACAGCTTCTCTTTGCCCGCGGCCCGCCTGAGGAAGGCGTCCAGGGCCAGGGCCAGTTCGGCCTCGTGTTCCTCACGCGAGCCGGTACGCTCGACCACCTTGCAGATGTGTTCCCAGACGTGGTGCGTGAACGGGAGGGCGACCGAGGTGGTGTGGATCCATGCCACCTCGCGGAAACCCTCCGGCAGCCGGACCCAGATCCGGACCGGGTCGTAGGGGTTGTAGTGCACCTCCCACTGAGGGGCCTCGCGTTTTCCGGACAGGCTTTTGACCGTTTATATCACGCGGCGATTCGCAACTTCTCGTACTCGGCGTGGACTTCGCACGGAGGGCGGTAACCCACCGCCGAGTGGAGGCGTTTGCGATTGTACCAGAATTCGATGTAGCGAGTGATGTCCTGCCGGGCGGCCTCGCGGGTCGGGTAAGTCACCCTTGATACGCGCTCGTTCTTCAGGGCGCCGAAGAATGATTCGGCCATGGCGTTGTCGAAACAGATCCCGGTGCGGCCGGCAGATCTGCGGAGCCCGAAATGGTCCAACGTCCTCCCGAACTCGGCTGACATGTAGTTACTTCCGCGATCCGAGTGAAATATAGCGTCGGCCGAGAGGTTCCTGTTCCGTGCCGCGTTACGGATCGCCCTGGATAT
>NZ_JBTYMC010000187.1:0-13163 GCF_054880855.1 Streptomyces sp. S6
CATCATCGAGTTGTTCAGGCCCAGCCAGATCACCGCCGGCGGCACCCACGCCACCGACGACTCCCCGTCCCCCTCGGCCACCGCGAGCGACTCCCCCGCGGCCGGCGAGTCCCCCTCCGGCCCGGCCTCCGACGAGCGGGCCAAGGCGCCCACCGCCAGCAGCGTCACCGTCCTGCGGCGCGGCGACAGCGGCGCCCAGGTGCGCGAGCTCCAGCTGCGGCTGGCTCAGACGAAGCTGTACTCCGGGCCCGCGGACGGCGTCTTCGGCGAGCAGGTGGAGGCGGCTCTCAGGGAGTACCAGCGCAACCGGGACATCACCGGCGACCAGCCAGGGGTGTACGGGGCGGCGACGCGCGAGCGTCTTGAGAAGGAGACGAAGGAACCTTGAAGGGGTGAGGACCCCGGCGGTGACCCGTCGGACGAGGGCCGCGCCTCGAACGCGCCGTCGACGGCACCCTGAGTCCGGGCCCGCCGTCCAGAAATCGGTTACTGCACCGTCGTCCGCGTCCTCAGGCGCGCAGGGCGCGGACGTGCAGGCGGATCTCGTCGCCGTCGATCTCGACCGCGACGTCGCGCAGGTCGCGGACGACGATGTCGGCGGGGTGGGCGGTGGCGCGTTCGCCGATGCCGATGACGCGCATGCCGGCGGCCTTGCCGGCTTGGATGCCGGCGCCTGAGTCCTCGAAGACGACGCAGTCGGCGGGGGCGACGCCGAGTTCGGCGGCGGCTTTCAGGAAGCCCTCGGGGTCGGGCTTGCTGGCGCCGACGGACTCGGCGGTGATGCGCAGGGCGGGCAGCGGGAGGCCGGCGGCGGCCATGCGGGCGGTGGAGAGGGGGACGTCCGCCGAGGTCACGAGCGCGTGCGGGACGCCTGCGAGCGCGGAGAGGAACGCGGGGGCGCCGGGGACGGGGACGACGCCGTCCAGGTCGGTGGTCTCCTCGGCGAGCATGCGCGCGTTGTCCGCGAGGTTCTCCTCGACGGGGCGGCCGGGCAGCAGGAGGGCCATCGAGGCGTGGCCCTGGCGGCCGTGGACGACGTCCAGCGCCGCGTCGCCGTCGAGTCCGTGCTCCTTCGCCCAGCGCCGCCAGATCCGCTCGACCACCGCGTGGGAGTCGACGAGGGTGCCGTCCATGTCGAGCAGGAGTGCGCGGGCGGGCATCACAACGGGCTCGGGGAGCGACATGCGGGACTCCAGACAGCCGGGGCCGGGGGACCAAGGTGGCCCCGCCCGCCGGTCAGGGAGAACGAGCGGGAACCACTTTGTTCCTTCACGGTACAAAATGATCCCGCCGCCCGCCACCGCCTGACGGAAACTTCACCGGCCGTTCAGCCGGCGATCGCCTCCCACAGGCTCCACACGCCGAGCGCCACCATGAACAGGGCCGCGATCTTGGTGATCAGACCGAGGGGGACGCGCTTCATGAGGGCCTTGCCGCCGACGATGCCGAGCCCGGCGACGGCCCACAGGCCGAGGACCGCGCCGAGGCCGACGGAGAGCGGGTCGTCGTACCGGGCGGCGAGGTTCGCCGTCATGATCTGGGTGAGGTCACCGAACTCGGCGATCAGGATGAGCATGAATCCGGCGCCGGCGACCTTGAAGAAGGACTGGTCCTCGGGGCGGCGGACCTCCTCCTCGCCGTCGTCCCCCTTGAGGAGCAGCATCGCCGCTCCCCCGAGGAAGAGGACGCCGGTCAGGGCGTGGACGAGTTGCTGGGGCAGGAGGGTGAGGACGCTGCCGGCGGCGACCGCGAGGACGACGTGGAGGAGGAAGGCGGCGGCGACCCCGGCGAAGACGTACGAGGCGCGGTAGCGGGTGCCGAGGACCAGTCCGGCGAGGGCCGTCTTGTCCGGGAGTTCGGCGAGGAAGACGACGCCGAAGACGAGCGCCGTCACGCTGATGCTGATCAAGGTTCCTCAATCGGTCGGGAACTGCCCCGCCGAGAGTGCGTAGGCCTTCGCTGCGAAGACACCTCGGCAGGGCAGTACACATGGCTGTGCACTGCTTGCCGAAGGTCTCGCTGGCGGCCCCTAGGGGGGATCCCCTGGGGCGCCTCCGGGCGCCGGCTCAGGCGAGCTGAGCAGTATGTCGACGGTCCGGCGAAGAGCTACTCCCCTTCTGCGCCGTCCATCGTACAGGGTCACACCCCTTGTCTTGTCATGTGCGCGTCACTAACTTCTTACCGTTCGCACACCTCACCGCAACACGGGCTCGCGAGCATTCCCTCGCCCCCCGCTCCAACACCCCCACACCCCACGGGAGTTCGCATGCGAAAGTTCTACGCGCGTGGACGGCTCAGCATAGTCGCCGCCCTCACCGGGCTCATAGCCTCCGTCGGCGCCCTCAACGGCCCGACGGCGTCCGCCGCGCTCCCCACCCCCGTCAGCGCCGCCACCGCCCGCGGCTACCTGTCCCAGCTCACCGTCGCGGCCGAGGACCGCACCGGCTACAACCGGGACCTCTTCCCGCACTGGATCACCGTCTCGGGCACCTGCAACACGCGGGAGACCGTACTCAAGAGGGACGGGTCGAACGTCGTCACCAACTCCTCCTGCGCCGCCACCAGCGGCACCTGGTTCTCCCCCTACGACGGAGCCACCTGGACCGCCGCGTCCGACCTCGACATCGACCACCTCGTCCCGCTCGCCGAGGCCTGGGACTCCGGCGCGAGCGCCTGGACGACCGCCCAGCGGCAGGCCTTCGCCAACGACCTCACCCGCCCGCAGCTCATCGCGGTCACCGACAACGTCAACCAGGCCAAGGGCGACAAGGACCCGGCCGAGTGGATGCCCTCGGTCACCTCCTACCGCTGCACGTACGTCCGCGCGTGGGTGCAGGTGAAGTACTACTACGGCCTGTCCGTCGACTCCGCGGAGAAGTCCGCGCTGACGGGCTACCTCGCGGGCTGCTGAGCCCGCACCGGCCGACCGCATTCGTGCCGGCGGAATATTCACACGCCATGGAGATGCATTTTGGGTGCGTTTGGTCGCGCATCCCCATGTGCGTGTCGAATTCGAAGAGAGATTTCAGGAACCGGTGCTGTTCCAGTCGGGGGTGTAGACGACGACTCCGGAAGAGTCGCCCGCACGGACCGCCGAGTGGGAGTGCCCGGTGGAACCCAGGGCGAGGGTGAAGGCCGCTGCGGCGAAGAGGGCCACGAGGACGGCGGTGCGGAGCAGGGTGTTCTTCAACGCGCTTATCTGGTGCAGCATTTGGGTATTCCTGTCACTCAAGGTCCGGCTGTCGGGATCACTCTCACCGGAGCCCGTCAGTGGAGGATCAGCGGAGGATCTACGGAGGCCGAAGACCGGGCGATTCACCCCGGCACGGGATTCCGGACAGGAAGTGTCCACACGTTCACCGGATCCCCGAATTCGCCTCCCCGCCGGTAATCGTGCGACCAATCCCCCCTTATCGAGAGAGAATCTCCCGCTACGACTGCTTGAAGCCACAACCTCTCGGGCTAGGATGATCCGCGCGGCGCCCGGCCCGACCAGAGAGGTGACCCGGTGGCGGTCCTCCATGTGTCCCTTCTCGGTTTTCTCGAAGTGCGCAGGGACTCGACCGACCTGGACCTCGGAAACCCCCAGCAGCAGGCCATGTTCGCCGCCCTCCTGCTGCGCCGCGGGAAAACCGCGTCGGCGGCCGACCTGATGGCGGCGATCTGGGGCGAGGAGATCCCGACCTCCGCGCTCACCACCTTGCGCACCTACGCCTGGCGGCTGCGCAAGATTCTGGAAACGAACAGCAAGTCCCCGGAGTTTCTGGTCTCCGTGGGCGACGGATACCGGCTCGTCGTCCAGGACGAACACATCGACTGGTACGAGGCGAAGCGAATCAGCCGGGAGGCGATCAACGCCGACGGTCCGCACCGCGCGCTGGCCTGCCTGGAACAGACTCTCGCCCTGTGGAAAGGAGAACCGCTCGCCGGGATTCCCGGCCCCTACGCGGCACTTCAGCGCGACCGGATCAACGAGACCCGGCTCGCCCTGGAGGAAGAGCGCCTCGACACCGTGCTCAATCTCGGCCAAGGGCAGTTGTGCATTCCCGAGTTGGTGGAACTGGTCGGCCGTTATCCCCTGCGGGAGCGGCTCCACGCCCTGCTGATGCGCGCGCAGGCCCAATCCGGCCGCCGTGCCGACGCCCTGACGACCTATCACGCGGCACGCCGGCTCCTCGTCGACGAACTCGGCGTCGAACCGGGCGCCGAACTCACCGCCGTGCACCGGCAGATACTCAGCGGCGAGCTGGACGCCGCCCTGGACCCGGCGGAGCCCGGCGGACAGCCGGACGACCGCACGGCCGCCGCGCCGGTCCTGCCGCCCGCCCAACTCCCGCCGGAGCCCGCCGACTTCATCGGCCGCGCGCATGTCGCCCAGGCCCTCACCTCGGCGATGAACGCGAAGAACAGGCCGACGCTCCCGGTCGTCGTGCTCGCCGGGATGGGCGGCGTCGGCAAGTCCGCGCTGGCGCTGCACGTCGCCCACCGGGTGCGCGAGGCGTACCCCGACGGCCAGTTGTACGCCGACCTGGGCGCGATGCCCGCCCCCGAGAGCGTCCTCGCGGGGTTCCTCCAGGCGCTCGGCACCCGCCCCGAGGACGTCCCGCAGTCGCCGGAGGCACGGACGGCGCTGCTGCGGACCGTGCTGAACGAGCGCAGGGTGCTGATCGTGCTGGACGACGCCCGGGACGCGGCGCAGATCCGGCCACTGCTGCCGGGCAGCGCGCACTGCGGGGTGCTGATCACCAGCCGGACCCGGCTCGGAGGGCTGCCGGCCTCGCTCCAGGTCGAGCTGGAGGCGTTCTACCTCGACGAGGCGCTCGAACTGCTCACCCACGCGATCGGTGCGGAGCGGGTGCGCGCGGAGCCGGAGGCGGCGGCCTCGCTGATGGAGTCGTGCGCGTATCTCCCGCTGGCCGTGCGGATCGTGGCCGCGCGGCTGGCGGCCCGGCCGCGCTGGTCCATCCGGTCGCTGGCCGCCCGGCTCGCGGACGAGCGGCGCAGGCTCAGCGAGTTGAAGGCGGGCGAGCTGACCGTGTCGGCCGTCTTCGACGTGACGTTCCGTCAACTCCCGGCGGACCAGGCGCACGCGCTGTGCCTGCTGTCGTGCGTGAGCAGTCCCGACCTGTCGCTGGCCAGCGCCGCCGCGCTGCTCGACGTGGACGAGCCGGACGCGGAGGAGTTCCTGGAGTCACTGGTCGACGCGGCCGTCCTGGAGGCGCCGTCGGCGGGGCGGTACCGGTTCCACAGCCTGCTGCGGACGTTCGCCCGGGAGAAGCTGCCGAGGGACATGTACCGCGAGCCGCTCCACCGGCTGCTGCACTCGCTGCTGGCGTCGGCGGTGGACGCGTTCCGGCACGCGGTGCCCGGCGATCCCATCGAGGACGCGCTCAGCCGGGCCAGGATGCCGGGACGGCGGTTTCGCGGGCTCTCCGAAGCACGGGCGTGGGCCGTCTCGGAGACGGCGACGGCGCTGGCCGTCGCCGAGCAGGCCGCCCGGGAGTGGTCGGAGGCGGAGCCGGGGGCGTGCGACCACCGGGAGTGGCTCGCACCGGCGACGGATCTGCTGATCGCGCTCAGCCCGTACTGGGGTGACACGAGCCATGCCGCGTGGAACTCCACGATCCACGGCCTGACCCGGGCCGCCGTGCTGGCGGGGGACGAACGGGCCGAGGGGCGGGCGCGGTTCCTCAGCGGGAACATCCACCTCGGGCGGGCGCGGCTCGCCGCCGCCGTCGAGCACTCCACCCGCGCGGTCGCGCTGACCCGGCACGCCGAAGACCGTGTGATCCTCCGTCAAGCGCTCAACGACCTCGGTCTCGCCCACCAGTTGAGGGGGGAGTACCCCGATGCCATCGCCTGCTACGACGAGGCGATCGTGCTGGCCCGGCAGCTCGGGCATGTCACCGGCGAGGTCGCCACGACCCTCAACTCGGCCCTCCTGTACGTCAGTACGGGCGATCCGGAGCGCGCCGTCGCCGTCTGCGAGCAACTCCTGGCGGACCCGCACGCGCTGTGCGGGAACCCCGGGGGCGCCGCGTACGCCTTCTACGTCCTCGGGTACGCCCATCACACGCTGGGCGCCCCCGTGACGGCTGTCGGCTGGTACGAGCGGTGCCTGTCCCTCGCCTCGGAGGCGGGCCTGACCAGCCGGGAGGCCAGCGCGCGGTTCCGGCTCGCCGACTCCCTGCGCACCCTGGGGCACACGGAGTCGGCGCTGGCGGAGGCTGTCCGCGCCGTCGAGATGTGCGAACAGGCCCGCGACGCACGCAACTTGGCCCAGGCCCTGCTGGTCCTCGGCCGTATCCGCCTCGACCTCGACGACCCCGACGCGGCACGCGCCGCCCTCACCGAGTGCCATCGCATGATGGCGGAGCTGCGCCTCCCCGAGGAACGCCGGGCCAGCCGGCTCCTGCTGGCTCTGCCGCCTTCGGCGAAGGGGCGTCAACTCCCGTAGGGCCCGCCGCGGGACGTCACCGCCAGCAGGTTCGCGCCGCGGGCCCCGGAGTCCGGGTCGATGAGGAGTTCGCGCTCCATCTTGAGGACGTGGGTGAACGTCGCCTCCTGGTCGTGGAGGGGGCCGGTGGAGGGGAGGAGGCCGGGGAAGCCGGTGAGGGTGTCGAGGCGGAGGTCGAGGGACATGCACAGGAGGCGGATCTGGCCGGGGGTGAAGAGGTGGGCGTGGGGGGCACCGGGGCCGCCGGGGTCGTGGCCGGCGAGGCTGCGCAGGGCCGAGGGGAGGTCGCCGTGGCCGAGGTATTCGAGGGCGGTGTGCCAACGGCTGCGCAGGAAGGAGACCATGAGGCCGCCGGGGGCCATCAGGCCCGCCAACTCCCTGAGACCCGACTCCGGTTGGGGGAACGCGCTCAGTGGAGAACAGTCGTGGAAGACCAGGTCGTAGCCGTCACCGTCGTCCAGGAGTCCGGCGAACTCCCCTGGCCGCGCGGCGACATGGCGCACCTGGCGGCCGTACCCGGCACGGTCCGAGCGGGTCCGTGCCTCGTGGGCGGACTCCGGTGTCGGGGCGATGTGGACGCCCGTGCTGTGCGGGTACTCCGAGGCGATGCGGCGTGCCCAGCGGCCCGCGCGGGCGGAGACGTCCACGAAGGTGAACGGGTGCGGGAGCCGGGAGAGGACGGACTGCTGCAACGCGGTCCAGAGCAACGCGTCGGTGAGCCTGCCGTAGAGCCGGCCCGGGACGTCCTCCTCGCCCCCCGCACACCCGGACTCGCCCTGCTGCACTGAAACTGAACTGGTCACTGTGGCCTCTCGGTTCGCGGCACGGCGGATCTCCGAGCCCCCCGTGGGCTCATGGGGCGTCAGGGGTGTCCGGCCGCCGGCCTGCCCTGGGGGCGGCGGGGCGACGGGACCCCGCCGACGGGCGACGACGCCTGCGCGGAGCGGTCCGGGACGCGCAGCCGGGAGCCGAGCACCATCCCGAGCTGGAAGCGGTTGTCGACGCCGAGCCGGTCCATGAGCGCGCGCAGGATGTTGGTGACCGTCCGCGGGCTGACCCCGAGCCGGTGCGCGGCGCTCGTGTCGGTGTGCCCGGCGTACAGCAGCGCGATGAGCTTGCGCTGCCGGTCGTCGAGGTCGAGGGCCGCGGGTGCCCGGTGCCGGTGGTGCGGGGGAACGGGCCGGTAGGCGGCCGGGAGTTCGGGAGCTGCCATGGGTGCCTGCCTCTTCGGTCCGGGTCGTCCAGGTGGTGAGCGGTGTCGGTCACCCTCACTTTGGCAGGGCTCGATCAAGACCGGATCAGCGGCGGATCAGCGGTGTTTTCGGCAAAGGTTTCCTTCACGTTTCCATGTGGGGGAACTGTGACCGCAGGGACCCACGTTGGCTTCCGTGACGAGCGAGGGCAATGATGAGGCGGCCGTCCGTTCTCCGAACGGGTGTCCGTCCCCTTCCGGGGGCGTTCCGCTCCGTCGCGCCCCCACACGCCTGGGAGTCCACCTTTGTCCACTGTGTTCTCTGTGCCCAAGCAGCGGGCCGCCGCCGAACCGGCGCCGCTCTCGGCCGCCGTGGTCGGTGCCGGTCCGCGCGGCACCAGCGTCCTGGAACGCCTCTGCGCCTCGGCGCCGGACCTGCTCGCCCCGGGCGTCCGGCTGACCGTGCACGTCGTCGACCCGGCCCCACCGGGCCCCGGCCACGTCTGGCGCACCGCGCAGTCGGGGGAACTGCTGATGAACACCGTCGCCTCCCAGGTGACCCTGTTCACGGACGACAGCGTGAACTGCTCAGGACCGATCCTGCCCGGCCCGAGCCTGCACGAGTGGGCGGACGGCGCGATAGGCCCGGACGACTACCCGACCCGCGCGCTGTACGGCCGTTACCTGGAGTGGGTGTTCGCCCGCACACTGAGCACGGCGCCCCCCTCGGTCCGCGTCGAGACCCACCGGGCCCGCGCGATCCGCCTGGACGACACGGCGGACGGCCGGCAGACCCTCGTCCTCGACAACGGCCGTACGCTGCCCGGTCTTTCGGCGGTCGTCCTCGCGCAGGGCCATCTCCCGGCGCTGCCCTCGGCGGCCGAGCGGCGCGACGCCGAGCACGCGAAGCGGCATGCGCTGCGGCACATCCCGCCGGCGAACCCGGCCGACGTCGGCCTCGGGGCCGTACCGCCGGGCGAGGCCGTGCTGTTGCGGGGGCTCGGGCTCAACTTCTTCGACCACATGGCCCTGTTGACGACGGGCCGGGGCGGCGAGTACGTCGCGGACGAGGCCGGCGGGCTGCGGTACGTGCCGTCGGGGCGGGAGCCGCGGATCTACGCCGGGTCGCGGCGGGGGCTGCCGTACCAGGCGCGCGGCGACAACGCGAAGGGACCGTACGGGCGGCATCTGCCCGAGGTGCTGACACCGGAGGTGATCTCGGCGTTCCGCAGGCGCACGGACTCCGGTGCGGCACCCGACTTCCTGCGCGACGTCTGGCCGTTGGTGGCGAAGGAGGTCGAGACGGTGTACTACTCGGCCCTCGTCCGGCGTCCCGAGTTCGCCGCGCGCTACCTGGCCGTGCCGTACGGCGATCCCCAAGAGGCGCTGCTCCTCTCAGAGTTCGGGGTGGCACAGGGGGACCGGTGGGACTGGGAACGGGTCTCCCGGCCTTACGCGGGGCAGGAGTTCGCGCATCGCGGCCAGTGGCGGGAGTGGCTGCTGGGGTATCTCCGCGCGGACGCGGCCGAATCGGCGCGGGGCAATGTGGAGGGGCCGCTGAAGGCCGCCCTGGACGTACTGCGGGATCTGCGCAACGAGTTGAGGCTCGTCGTCGACCACGGCGGCCTCGCGGGGGACTCGCGGCGCGACCATCTCGACCGCTGGTACACGCCGCTCAACGCGTTCCTGTCCATCGGCCCGCCCCGGCGCCGGATCGAGGAGCTGACGGCGCTGCTGGAGGCGGGCGTCGTGGAGGTGCTGGGCCCGCGCCTCGAAGTGACCCCGCAGGACGGCGCCTGGCTCGCCCGCTCCCCCGACGTGCCCGGCTCGGCGGTCCGGGTCACGACCCTCGTCGAGGCACGGCTCCCGGAACCCGCCCTCCAGGCGACCGGGGACGCCCTGCTGGCCCACCTGCGGGACACGGGGCAGTGCCGGGCGCACGCAGTAGGCGGTTACACAACGGGCGGCGTGGACGTCTCCGCCCGCCCCTACCACCTCCTCGACCGGCAGGGGGCGGCCCATCCCCGGCGGTTCGCCTTCGGGGTGCCGACCGAGGGGGTCCACTGGGTGACGGCGGCGGGGGCGCGTCCGGGGGTGGACTCGGTGACGCTGTCGGACGCGGACGCGGTGGCGCGGGCGGTACTGCGGGTGGTCGCGGAGAAGGGGGCGCCTGTGGTGTCGTCCGACCCCGAAGTACTACGGGTCTGACGCCGGAGGGGCTACGGGGGCGCCTGGGGGTGTGGGCTCAGCTCGCGTCGGTCCAGCCGAACGGCACCGTGAAGCAGCCCACCCGCGCGCCCTTCGTCCCGGGCTCGTCGTGGATGACGACGGACGCGGCCTCGCCCGGCCGGAACGTCCAGGAGTGCGAGGCGGCGCCCACTCCCGAGCCGCTCTGCCCGGTCGTGAAGTCGAGCCACACCTCGTTCTCCTCGTTCACGTGCTCGGGCCCCGTCCCCGGCACGTGCTGGTAGTGCCCGCCGGCCGCCGCCGGATCCGCCCCGCACGCCTTCTGATGCACATGCGCCCCGAAGGCGCGACCGGCGGGGAAACCACTCACCCGGAGGGTTACGACGGTGGCGCCGCCGTTCGCGGTCCGCTGCACGACCTCGATCGACGAGCCCGCGGGGACGAGGTCCTGGTCGTAGGTGACGGCGTCGGACGGGACGAACGCGGTCGGCGGCGCGAACCGGGCGTCGGCCCGCAGGACCACGTCACGCGCCGCGCCGGGCCCGGCCGCAAGGGCCGCGGCGACGGCGCCCGCACAGATGACTGCCAGCATGATTGCTCACCGTTCCTGAAGTTCGCGGAGTCTGTCTCGGTTCAGCGCGATCGCTACCCCCTTGTTCCGTTGTTAAGGGACACGGGGCTCACGCACCTCTCGAAACGTGCCGTTCGAGTGAACATTCCGTGCGCGTCGTACGTACCCCCGCTGGATCTTCTGTCACTCCTTGGGCGTACGCTGTCTGGCTGTCATCGGGGGAGTCACGGGAGTCGTGGTGTTGGAAAGTGTGGGGTCGCTGACCGGCGGTCCATGGATCTATGCGGTTGTGGCTCTGTCCGTGCTGTTCGACGTCTTCCTGCCGGTGCTGCCGAGCGGTGTGCTCGTCATCACGGCGGCGACGGCGGCTGCCGCCGGCTCGGGCGCGGCGGTGGCCGGACAGGTGCCCGAGCACGTGCCCGACATCCTCTTCCTGATGCTCTCCGCGACGACGGCGTCCGTGCTCGGCGACCTCGTCGCCTACCGGCTCGCCTGGCGCGGCGGCGAGCGGCTCGACCGGGCCATCGCCCGGTCCCGGCGGCTCACCACGGCGCAGGAACGTCTCGGCGAGGCGCTCGCGCGCGGTGGCGGTCCGCTGATGGTCCTCGCCCGCTTCGCCCCCGCCGGGCGCTCCGTCGTCTCCCTCGTCTCCGGCGCCGCACACCGCCGCGTCCGGGACTTCCTGCCGTGGTCGGTCCTCTCGGGGATGGCCTGGGCGGGGTACAGCGTGGCTCTCGGGTACTACGGGGCGCACTTTCTGGGGGCCAGTTGGCTGTCGACCGGGGTGTCCGTGGTGGCGTTGTTCGGGGCGGGGGCGGGGGCGGCGTATTTGATGCGGCCTCAGAAGGGGCGGGCTGAGGCGGGGGCGTGAGCCGGGGCACATCGACGGGGTAACCCCTGGGGGGTACGTCGGCACCCCCTAGGATGGCGCCCGTGAACCGAGCCGAGCCGTGCGCCGTGCGGTCGCCCCTGCGGGGGTGGCCCGCGTTCGTGTGCGTGCTCGGTGTGCTTGTGGGGCTGCTGGCGATGCACGGGCTGGCGCCCGGAGGGCTGCATGCCGTCGGGCACGGGCAGAGTGGTGGGACGACCGCGGCTGCCCCCGAGAGCCTCTCCGACGGGACCGCGCTCAGCGGGTGCCCCGAGGACGGGCACTGTGGTGCGCATGCCCGGCATGCCGACGCGACCTGCGCGGCGGCGAAGGTGGGCGGGGCGCCGGAGTTGGCGGGACCCGTTCCCGACCCGGTCGGCGTCGTCGTCCCCGACGAGATCCTCCGCACCGCCGCCTGCGTCTCGCGTCAGGCCGCGAGGGCTCCGCCGTCGCTCGCCGAACTCCAGCTCCTGCGGATCTAGAGGCGCCCGCACACCACGTCCCGTGTCGGCGTGGGGTGCTGCCGCGCCCGAAAGACCTTCCGTACGCAGGAGTTCACGCAATGAACAGCAAGTTCGGCCGTATCCGGCCCGCCCAGATCACCGTGGCCGCCGTGGCCGCCCTCCTCCTCACCGCCTGCGGGGGCAGTGGGGACGACAAGGCGGGCGACGGGGCGAACTCGGCGGTGTCGCCGTCCGCGTCCGCTGCGCAGGGCGGTTCGAAGGGGGCCTCGGAGGGGGCCTCGGAGGGGGCTCACAACGCGCAGGACGTCACCTTCGCGCAGGGGATGATCCCGCACCACCGGCAGGCCGTCGAGATGGCGGCGCTGGCCGCCGACCGGGCGTCGTCCGCGCAGGTCAAGACGTTGGCCGGGCGGATCCAGCAGGCCCAGGACCCCGAGATCGCGACCATGAGCGGCTGGCTCAAGGCGTGGGGTGAGAAAGTCCCCGACGGCAAGGCGGACCACTCCGGCATGGCCGGGATGGAGGGGATGTCCGGCATGGACGGCATGGCCGGGATGATGGGCGCCGCCGACATGAAGAAGCTGGAGACGGCGTCCGGCGCGGAGTTCGACACCCAGTTCATGAAGATGATGATCGAACACCACAAGGGTGCGATCGAGATGGCCAAGACCGAGAAGGCCAAGGGGAGTTACGCTCCCGCACTCACCCTCTCCGACGCGATCGTCACCGCGCAGCAGGCTGAGATCACCGAGATGAACGGCTTCCTCGGCAAGAAGTAGTCACGGTTCGGGTGGCGGTTCGTGCGCATGCTTCAGGCGTGAACGGGCCGCCACCCGCTCCCCCGTCTCCACCTCCGTCCAGAACCGGTGTCCCGTCACGAACACCGCCAGCTCATGCTCACGGCGGCGCAGCTTCTCCACCTCCGCCTGCTCGTCCCGCGTCCAGCCCGGCGAGGCCGGGCGCTCCACCCTGCGCCAGCCCTCCTTGTCACTGAACCCGTCCAGCGGCACGACCGACCAGGGCAGCCGCTTCAGCAGGGCCGACAGCTCGGCCCGGACCTGATGCAGCTCCTCCTGACCGGCGCGCAGGTCGCTCGGAAAGTCATAGGTCTTCGCCACAGCGCTAATGGTACGCCTGTTCGATTTTGCGAAGCGAGTTCCTCACGGGGTTCACACGAACGGGGTAGTCGAACGTTCGTCCGGTTTACGACGAGGTCTGGTGGCCACTCGTCTCGAAGGCCGGGTTGTCCGGCGCCGGCCAGCGTGGCCACGCGGGGACTCGGTCGGCGAGCCAGGGTTCTTGAGGTGGGGGAGGCCGTCGGCCGAGGCGGGCGGCGTCGCCGTCCTCCGGCTGCCGTGCCGGTTCGACGGGACAGGCGCCCGGCGAGTCCGCGCGCCCGAAGCTGGTGCCGGGTGCACGCCGAC
>NZ_JBTYMC010000188.1:0-13086 GCF_054880855.1 Streptomyces sp. S6
CCCGCCCGCACCGGCGTTCCGGCCCGCACCCTGCGCGGGCGGGCCGCCCTCCGTGCCCCGCGGCCCGGAGTGCTCGGGCACGGCCTCGGCGCCCTCGTCGTCCTGCCCCGGCCCTTCGATGTCGAGCAACTGGACGGCGTGCCGCCCGAGTTGGGCCACGAGGCCACTCGGCAGCCAGGGGTCGCGGGACCGCCCGTCGGCCACCGTGTCATCGGCGCCGATGCCCTCCAGGACGGCGTCCAGGGCGGGCCGGGCGGCGGGGTCCTTGCGCAGGCAGGCGAGGACGAGATCGGCGATCCCCTCGGGGACACCCGTAAGGTCGGGCTCCTCCTCGGCGATCCGGTACATCAGCGCGTGGATGCCGCTGTCGGCGTTGCCGAACGGCAGCGACCCGGTCGCGGCGTACGCGAGCACGGACCCGAGGCAGAACACGTCGGAGGCGGCGGTGATCCGGTCGCCCCGCACCTGTTCGGGCGCCATGAAACCCGGAGACCCGATCATCACCCCCGTAAGGGTCAGCTCAGGGGCCTCCCCCTCCAGCGCGCGGGCGATCCCGAAGTCGATGACCCGGGGGCCGTCGATCGTGACCATGACGTTGGACGGCTTGAGGTCGCGGTGCACGATGCCCGCCGCGTGGATCTCCTGGAGCGCGTGCGCGAGCCCGGCGGCGAGGATGCGTACGGACCGCTCGGGCAGCGGGCCGTGGTCGTGGCCGACGACCTTCTCCAGGCTCGGTCCGGCGACGTACCCGGTGGCGACCCAGGGCACCTCGGCCTCGGTGTCGGCGTCCAGGACGGGCGCGGTCCAGTGGCCGCCGACCCGGCGCGCGGCGGCGACCTCCTGGCGGAACCGCTCCCGGAACTCCTCGCGCGCGGCGAGTTCGGCGCGGACCAGCTTCACGGCGACGGTGCGGCCCCGGTCGGATCTGGCGAGGTAGACGTGGCCCATGCCGCCGCCCCCGAGCCGTGCGACCAGCCGGTACTCCCCGGTCCGCCCCCGGAGCCGGAACCCCGGCGCGATCCCCATCGGGTCTCCCGCGCCCAGCTTCTCCATCGCCGCCCGCCCGCCTTCCCCCGCACACGTGAACGGGCCGAGAATAATCGGGCGATGGGAGGAGTCGTACGCCACGGTGTCGACGGTTCGGTAACAGGGGGCAGGGGCCCGGTACCCGTACGACCCCCGAGGGCGGCTCGGGGATACCCGTAGTACTCCGGCGGGATCAGCCGTCACCCGCCTTTCACCCCCGACAACCTGTCGCGGATTCTCCGCATCCACAGCACAGGACGCCGATACCTTTCCGCATCGCGGACATTTACGCTCACTCCCATGACCCTTGAGACCGACCCCCAGGCCGGCGCCGCAGTGAAGGCGGCGGACCGTGCGCACGTCTTCCACTCCTGGTCCGCCCAGGACCTCATCGACCCGCTCGCCGTGGCCGGCGCGCAGGGGTCGTACTTCTGGGACTACGACGGGAACCGCTACCTCGACTTCACCAGCGGACTGGTCTTCACGAACATCGGCCACCAGCACCCGAAGGTCGTCGCGGCGATCCAGGAGCAGGCCGGGAAACTCGCCACGTTCGCACCGGCGTTCGCGATCGAGGCGCGCTCGGAGGCGGCGCGGCTGGTCGCCGAGCGGACCCCCGGCGACCTGGACAAGATCTTCTTCACCAACGGGGGCGCGGACGCGGTCGAGCACGCCGTGCGCATGGCCCGGCTGCACACCGGCCGCGCCAAGGTCCTCTCGGCGTACCGCTCGTACCACGGGGGTACGCAGCAGGCCGTGAACATCACCGGCGACCCGCGCCGCTGGGCCTCCGACAGCGCCTCCGCCGGCGTCGTCCACTTCTGGGCGCCCTACCTGTACCGCTCGCGTTTCTACGCGGAGACCGAGGAACAGGAGACCGCGCGCGCCCTGGAGCACCTGGAGACGACGATCGCCTTCGAGGGCCCGGGGACGATCGCCGCCCTGATCCTGGAGTCGGTCCCCGGCACGGCCGGCATCATGGTCCCCCCTCCGGGCTACCTCTCCGGGGTGAGGGAGCTGTGCGACAAGTACGGCGTCGTCCTGATCCTGGACGAGGTCATGGCCGGGTTCGGGCGGACCGGTGAGTGGTTCGCGGCCGACCTCTTCGGCGTCGTCCCGGATCTGATGACCTTCGCGAAGGGCGTCAACTCGGGGTACGTCCCCCTGGGGGGTGTGGCCATCTCCGGGGCGATCGCGGAGACCTTCGCCAAGCGCCCCTACCCCGGAGGTCTGACGTACTCGGGTCATCCACTGGCCTGTGCCGCGGCGGTCGCGACGATCAACGTGATGGCCGAGGAGGGCATCGTCGAGAACGCGAAGCGGCTGGGCGCGGACGTCGTCGGCCCGGCGCTGCGGGAGCTGGCCGAGCGGCACCCGAGTGTCGGCGAGGTCCGCGGCACCGGCATGTTCTGGGCGCTGGAGCTGGTGAAGAACAAGGAGACGCGCGAGCCGCTGGTGCCGTACAACGCGGCCGGTGAGGCGAACGCGCCGATGGCCGCCTTCACCGCCGCCGCGAAGAAGAACGGCCTGTGGCCCTTCGTCAACATGAACCGCACCCACGTCGTCCCGCCCTGCAACGTCACCGAGGAGGAGCTCAAGGAGGGCTTCGCCGCTCTCGACGCGGCACTCTCCGCGGCCGACGAGCACACGGTCGAGCACACGGCGTAACTCCGGGGTGGTAGCGGGGTACCCCTGTGGGGGTATTGCGTGATGAGGGCTTCTCTCGATTCGAACGCGTAAGGTGGCGTGCTCGTAGATATAGGCGAGTACGTCACCCCACGGGCTCCGGCGACACCCCGCCGGCCGGCCGCGCGTCGAACGTGACGAAGGACGAAGGAGGCCCCCGACCATGTCCGCCGGCAGCGGCAACGGCGCCGTGACCCGCAGCACCCTGCGGCAGCAGATCGCCGAGGCCCTTCGCGACGAGGTGCTGGGGGGACGGCTCCAGCCGGGCCAGGAGTTCACGGTCAAGGAGATCGCCGAACAGTACGGGGTCTCCGCGACCCCGGTCCGTGAGGCGCTGGTGGACCTCTCCGCGCAGGGGCTCCTGGAAGCCGACCAGCACCGGGGTTTCCGGGTCCACGAGTACTCGGTGGCCGACTACCGGGGCATGGTCGAGGCCCGCGCGCTCGTCATGGAGGGCATGTTCCTGGCTCTGGAGAGGGACAGGACCAGACTCCGCGACCCCCTGGAACCGGCGGTGGCCACCGCGCTCGCCGGGGTACGCCGCAGGGGTGAGGAGGCGCAGCGGGCCGCCGCCGCCGGTGACCTGACCGTCCTCATCGGGTACGACCTGCGGTTCTGGCGCGAGCTGAGCGGCCTCTTCGGCAACCCCTACCTCGTCGACTTCCTGAACCGGCTGCGCGTGCAGTCCTGGGTCTGCGCCGTCCAGCACCTGCGCCGCATCACCGATCTGCGCGGCCGGCTCTGGGCCCGCCACACCGACCTGGTGGACGCCGTCACCGGCCATGACACGGCCACGGCCCAGGCCCTGATCGACGAGTACAACCGGGGTGCGGTGGCGCTGATCGAGCGACTGGCCGCCGGCGCATGAGCCGGGCGGAAACGGGAGAGCAAGCGGTTACGACAGAGCAGGGGAACCCCGGCCCCGAGGCCGGCCCCTCCGTCGCCGTCCCCGCCCCCTCCGCTGCCGTCCCCGACCTCTCCGTCGTCGTCCCCGCCTACGACGAGGAACGCCGCCTCGGCCCCACCCTCGACGCGATCATCGCCCACCTCGGTCAAACCCCCTCCCGTACCTGGGAGTTGCTCGTCGTCGACGACGGCTCGACCGACGGCACCGCCGCCCTCGTCACCGGCCGCGCGGCGAGCGAGCCGCGCATCCGCCTCCTCAACTCCCCGGAGAACAAAGGCAAAGGGCATGCCCTCCGGCTGGGCGTCGCCGCGTCCCGGGGCCGCCGTGTCCTGGTGACGGACGCCGATCTCGCCACTCCCATCGAGGAGTTGGAGCACCTGGAGAAGGCGCTCGCGGACGGCGGCGCGGCGATAGCCTCCCGCTCGGCACCCGGCGCCACGGTCTCCGCCCGCCCGCACCGAATACGCCAACTCCTGGGAAGTGCGGGCAACTTCCTCATCCGGCGCACCACGCTCCCCGGTATCCGCGACACCCAGTGCGGCTTCAAGCTGTACGACGGCGACACCGCCCGGGACGCGTACGCCGCCTCGCGTCTCGACGGCTGGGCGACGGACGTCGAGGTCCTGCGCCGGCTGCGCCGAGGCGGTGCCCCCGTCGCCGAGGTCCCGGTGCGCTGGGCCCATCAACCGGGCTCGAAACTCCGCCCGTTGGACTACGGCCGCTTCCTTGCCGACCTGATACGCCTGAACCGCTCCGGTGCCCTCGCGGCGCTGCTGTTCCTGGTGTTCTCGGTCCTCCTGTACTCCGGCCGCTTCTTCGACCCGGCCGGCCGCTACCTCACCGACTCCCTCCAAGACCAGAACCAGTGGGAGTGGTTCTTCGCGGTGACGGCGGACAACGTCGCGCACCTGCGCAACCCGCTCTTCACCGACCTCCAGGGCTACCCCGACGGCGTCAACCTCATGGCGAACACGGTCATGTTGGGCCTGTCGGTACCCCTCACACCGGTGACTCTCCTGTTCGGCCCGGCGGTTGCGCTGAGCCTGTGCATGACGCTGGGTCTCGCCGCGACGGCCGTCGCGTGGTACCGCCTGCTGGTGCGGCGAGTTGTGCGGTACCGCCCGGCCGCGTTCGCCGGTGCCGCCCTCGCCGCGTTCGCGCCGCCGATGGTGAGCCACGCCAACGCGCACCCCAACTTCGTGGTCCTGTTCATGATTCCGCCGATCGTCGAGCGGGCGCTGCGGCTGTGCGAGGGCACGCGGCCGACGCGGGACGCGGTCGCGCTGGGGCTGATGGCCGCGTACCAGTGTTTCCTGGGCGAGGAGGCGCTGCTGCTCGCGGCGCTGGGGATGACCGTCTTCGCCGCCGCCTACGCCGTCGTCCGGCCGAAGGTCGCGCGGCGGGCGGTGCCGGGGCTGCTGCGGGGGCTGGCGGTCGCGGCGTCGGTGTGCCTGCCGGTCGTCTGCTACCCGCTGCTGTGGCAGTTCCACGGACCGCAGAGCTACTCCGGGATCGACCACGGCACGAACGCGGGCAACAGCCCGCTGGCGCTGCTCTCCTTCGCCGAGCGCTCGCTGATCGCCGGGGACGCGGCGCGGGCGGGCGCGCTCTCCCTCAACCCGACCGAGCAGAACGCGTTCTACGGGTTCCCCCTGGTGCTGCTGGCGCTCGCGGTCACCGTGCTGCTGTGGCGGAGGAGGCCGGTCGTACGGGTACTGGGGGTCACCGCCCTCGTCGCCGCGGTGCTGTCCCTGGGGGCGCGGATCGGGGTCCCTTACACGGATGTCGTGCTGCCGGGGCCGTGGGCGCCGCTCGGACGGCTCCCGCTGCTGGACTCGGTGATCGAGGGGCGGGTGGCGATGATCTGCGCGCCGGTGCTGGGGATGCTGGTGGCGGTCGGCGTGGAGGAGTTGGCCGCGTCGGTGAAGTCGGGGGCGTCGCGGTCTCGGTGGGTGCCGTACGCCGGGTCGGTCCTCGTCGCGCTCGCGCTGCTGCCGCTGGTGCCGGCGCCGTTGAAGTCCGGACCCCGGGCCGCGGTGCCCGCGTTCTTCGCGGACGGGGCGTGGCGGGGGTACGTCCGGGGCGGGGAGACCCTGGTGCCGGTGCCGCTCGCGGACCCGACGGCGGCCGAGGCGCTGCACTGGCAGGTGGCCGCGGGGCTGGGCTTCCGGATGCCGGGCGGGTACTTCAACGGGCCGTACGGGGACGGGGACCGGACCGGGGTGTACGGGGTTCCCCTGAACTTCACCTCGGGGTTGTTCGCGGACGTCCATGCGACCGGTGTAGTACCTGTGGTGGACCAGGCCGCGCGGCGGCAGGTCCGGGCCGATCTCGCGGGGTGGCGGGCCGGGGCGCTGGTGGTGGCTCCGGGGCGGTACGCGGAGCAGCTGCGTGAGACCGTGGAGAAACTGGTGCGGCGGCCTGGTGAGCGGGTGGGCGGTGTGTGGGTATGGGACCTGCACGAGGGGAGTTCGCGGCCTGCACGGGGGGAGCCGACGGAAGCGGGAGCGACTACCCTTCCCTGACCGGACGAGTGCGCTGAGTGACTTCGGATGAGGAGTATTTCTTTGGCCTGTGACCTGTGGCTGGTACCGCTCGTGGACGTGTTGTGTCACACCCCCGACAACCCGTTCGCGGACGAACTCGCGCAGTACAACAACGTGCTCGCCGAGAGCGGACTCCCGCCGGTGCCGGTGTACCAGTACATGCCGGGCCTGTCGGGAGAGGTCGCCCCGGTGGCCGGTTTCGACTACGACGCGCTGCATTTCCTGCGCCGCGTCTACCTGTTGCAGGTGTGCGGCCTCCCCGTGACGCCGGTCGGTGAACTGGGCGGGGACTACGAGCAGTTGCTGGAGATGTTCGAGGGCACGGCGCAGCAGTCGCACCTGGTGTGGCACTACGACCACGCGGGCGCGTACGTGCCCGTCGACTTCCCGGCGCCGCTTTCGAACGAGGAACTCCTCGCCGGGGGCGGCCCGTTGGGCTCGTCGCAGGCGCTGCTGCGGGAGCTGGAGTACGTCGCCCCCGCGATCGGCATCGACCCGGGCAACCCGCCGGCGCCGCCGCAACCGCCGTCCGCTCCCACCGAGTTGGAGGAGCCCGCGGGGCCGGCGCCGTACGACCCCAGCCCCTTCGCGCGGGAGCGGCATGTGTGGCTCGGGCTGCACGCGGCGGCGACGCGGAGCCTGGCGCAGGGGTCGATGATCGTGTTCAGCTGACGCCTACGGCGGGCCCTGGCGCGGGTGGTTCACGTGAGCTGGGAGAGCCCTCGCGCCAGGTCCTCCCGGTTCATGACCGGCGTCAGCTCGATCTCGGCGCCGAAGTCGAGGAAGAAGGGCTCGCCGATCTTCGGCATCTCGGAGCTGTCCTGGACATCGAGGATCAGATAGGCCGTGCGCCGGCCGTGGTCGAGGGTGAAGTAGGCGGCTTCCGGCCTGAGTTGGCCGAGCGCCTCCTCCATCAACTGCGGCATCTTGCCGCTGCGGATCGCTTCGTTGGCCCGCTCGGTGTCGAGCGCGGCCTTGAGGAGTACGCGCATTGCACTCACCTTCTCGGTCAGAAGCATCATATGCCCGAAAAGATATCTTTGTAATGTTATGCACCCCTCAAGGCCGGCCGGCTCAGAACACCGGCGTCCCGCCCTGCGTCAGCTTCCAGTTGACGTCCGCGAAGTCCGCCGGGTCGAGCGTCTTCTTCGCGGTCACGTAGTCGATCATCAGTTGCCGGATCTCGTTGGTCGAGCTGTACGCGATCTCGGCCGCCGCGATGTGCGGATACCCCGAACCGCCGTTCGCCCGGTAGTTGTTGACCGCGACGACGAACACCTGGTCGTCGGCGACGGGCTTCCCCGCGTACGTGAGGTTCTTGATCCGGGACCCCTCCGGCTGCGCGATGTCGATCTCGTAGCCGACGCCGGCGGCGGTGTCGTACATGTAGTCCCAGAAGTTGTTGGCGTTGGTGAGGGTTGCGGTGTCCACCTTCGTCCCGCTCGGTACCTGGTGGTAGTACTTCGCGCCGTACTCCAGGTAGTCCTTGAGCTGTACGCCGGTGAGCTTCTTCCCGTACAGGGTGTTGTCGTAGATGTAGAGCCCGGCGATGTCCTTGATGGTGACGGAACCCTTGGGGATGTCGGCGGTGCGGCTGAAAGGCGCGGCCACGGAAATGACGGGGAGCGCGGCGTCGGCGGCGGAGAGGCCCGCCTTCACGTTGTCGATCTGGACCTGGTGGATGAAGTCCATGATCGGCACGTCTTTCCAGCAGGAATCGGCGGCCGAGAGGTCGGCGGTGCAGGTTCCCACCGCGGTGTTGACGTACTTGACGACCAATTCGTGGTCGGCTTCGAGGAGTTTCTTGATCTCCGGGTCCTCGTCGACCGTGTTCGGGTTGAGCGTGGTGGCGGTCTTCTTCGTGACCTTCCACTGCCCGCGCACCAATTCGAGTTCGAAGTCGAAGACGCTCAGCCGGTATCCCCAGCAATAGGGCTCGGAAAGGAGGACGTCCTCGCCGGTCTCCTCGTTCTTCACGGTGTACGACGGCACCTCGACGTGCGTGTGGCCGACGAGGATCGCGTCGATGCCGGGCACCTGCTGGGCGACCAGGTTGGAGGCGTTCTCGACGTACGGCAGCTCGTCGCCGTACGAGGAGGAGCCGTCCAGGCCGGAGTGGTCGGTGAGGAAGACGACGTCACAGCCGAGGGCGCGGAGCCGGGGAACGTATTTCTTCGCCTGCTCCACGAGGCCGGGGAAGACCATTTTCCCGCCGACGTTGTCCTTGTCCCACAGGGCGATTCCGGGGTTCGTGAGGCCGAGAATACCGACCTTGATGTCCGGCGCCCCGGGGACGCGGACGCACTTCACGGTGTACGGCTGGAAAGCGGGCTTGAGTGTCTTAGCGTCGAGTGCGTTCGCGCCGAGCAGCGGGAAATGGCACTGCTTCTCGAATTTGCGGAGCGTTTCGATGCCGTAGTTGAACTCGTGGTTCCCGAGCGCGGCGGCGTCGTAGCGCATGTGGTTCATCGCGACGGCCATCGGGTGTTTCGGGCCGCCCTTCGCGGTGATCGGGGCGACGCGGGCGAAGTAATAGGCGAGCGAGGTGCCCTGGATGATGTCACCGGCGTCGACGAGGAGGACTCTCTCCTCGCCCTTCGCCTTCCGCTGCTGCTTGATGAGGGTGGCTACCCGGGCTACCCCTACGGAGTTACCCTTCGCGTCGCTGTAGGCGGCGTCCTTGTAGTAGTCCCAGTCGAACACGTGGCTGTGCAGGTCGGTCGTCCCGAGGATCGAGAACGACCACGTCTTCGTCCGGCACTTCTGCGGCTGCGCCGCCTGCGCGGCCGGCGCCCCCACCGCGCTCGCGGCGGCGACCGCCGCACCGGTGACGGCCGACTTCTGCATGAACTGGCGGCGGTTCAGGGGGGACTTGGGCATGCGGGGCTCCTGGAGCGCGGGTGGGCGGGAGGCGGCGGGCGGGCATGACTACCCGCGTAGATGTTTGCGTTCCGCGACTTGGGGGTGGAACCAGGAGTTGGCCATGGGCGGGTCAAGGATGGGATTCGGGGCTGTAATTGATCCGATACTCTGAGTGGTGGCTGGTCTGCGTGGACGGGAGGGCGCATCATGACGTTGATGACCGAGCGACCGACGATGAACGACACCGAGCCATACGACTTCGAGGTGTTGCTGGCGACCCTCGACGAGTTGGACGTGCCTGGATTCCGGGCCGAGATCGTTGGGGGGAGCATCGTCTTGTCGCCGTGGTCGAAGGGGTACTACCTCGATGTCATGGAACTGGTCTGCGATCGACTGAGGCCCTACCTACCCGAGGACCACCGCATCACGACGGCCCCGTTCTTGTACGTCTTCCCGGGAGACGAGCGTGCATACGGTCCGGACATCCACGCAGCGTCCCGGAGCGCCTCCAGGACGTCCAGCACCCGTCTCGACGGGGAGTCCCTCTCCCTCGTCGCCGAACTGACGTCCTCGTCCACGCGCGACAACGATCTGACGGAGAAGGTCCGCACCTACGGGAGGGCAGGGATCCCGGTCTACCTCCTCCTCGACATGCAGGAGGAGGAGGTCACCGTCCTCTCGGCGCCTTCGAGCAAGGGGTACGAGGCGCACTGCACGAAGCCCTTCGGTGAGAAGATCCACATCCCCGCCCCCTTCGACTGCGAACTCGACACGACCGGCTTCCGCCGCCCCTCCTCCTGACCTCACCCCACCCCCGGTACCACCACCCCCAGCGCCCCCTCCCGTACCCGCCAGGTACGAGTCCGTACCGGTCCCGCGACGCCCGTGTCGGCGTCGTACAGGAAGTCCCCGCCGGAGACGGTCACCACACCCCCGTGGGCGACCAGGGGTGATGCCTCGGCGCCCACGGACACGGGCCGGACCTCGACGAGGGCCGCGCCCGAGGCGCCCGGGGTCACGGAGACCGCCTCGACCGGCTGGTCCAGGTCGACGAGGATCTTCCCGTCGACCTCGACGCGCAGCCGGAACGGGCCGGGGGGCGCGGGTGCGGGGCCGTCGAGGTGGGGGACGAGGGCTCGTACCAGGGAGCCACAGGTACGACGCCAGCGCCGGACGCCGGAGAGGCCGTCGTCCGAAAAGGCCGCACCGACCGGCCCACCCGCACGCCCGCCGCGTCCCGTACGACCCGTAGTACTCCCGGCGGCGCCCCCGTCCTCGCCCCCGTTCCCGCCCAATCCGGCCCCCCTGTCCCCCGTACCCCCCGTAGTACCCCCGCCCGGCGGGATCCGCAGTACCCCCAGTACCACCCCGTCGCTCTCGTCCACCAGGAGATCCACCCGTTTCTCCACCCCGTCCAGCACGGCTCGCGCCGCGGCGACGGTGCCGGTCGGTACGCCGAGTGCCTGGGCGATCGTCACCGCGTCCCCCACCGGTACGACGGACAGCACGCACCCCTCCAGCTCCCGCCGCCGGTGCAGCAGGGAGACCGCCCGCAGCAGCGCCTGGTCGTCCCCTACGACCACGGGTCTACGGGACCCCCTACGGGCCAGGGCCCGCGCGAATTCGTCGTGATCATCGGGGAGGCACACCTTCGTCGCCGCCCCGGCACTCAGGACATCTTTCGCGATGCGCACGGATTCACCGTCGGTCTTCCGGGCAACCGGGTCGATGACCACCAGCAGCTGATCGGACGCCGCGAAATCGGAAGTCGCGAAAGTCGCCACCTCGGTCCTGCCTCGCTTCCTCGGGTAGCATCTTTGTGCAAGAGCCCCTTGCGCTATTGCGCCAGGGGCTTCGTCTATTCCGGGGCATCCGGGTCCGACGGGTAACGGCCGTACGACGGCTGCCGGCGACCGTACAGCGGTCGTCGGGGTACGAGGCACAAGGCCGTGTCGCGTACGCCCCCGACCTTGGGTCTGCCCCGCCCGGAAGGGGTGTACGCGCGTGCCCGCACTTGTGCTGCTCGGTGCTCAGTGGGGTGACGAAGGCAAGGGAAAGGCGACGGACCTGCTCGGCGGCTCCGTCGACTACGTGGTCCGTTACCAGGGCGGTAACAACGCCGGCCACACGGTGGTCGTGGGCGACCAGAAGTACGCCCTCCACCTGCTCCCTTCCGGGATCCTCTCCCCCGGCTGTACGCCGGTCATCGGCAACGGCGTCGTCGTCGACCCGTCGGTCCTGCTCTCCGAGCTGAGCGGTCTGAACGAGCGCGGCGTCGACACGTCCAAGCTCCTGATCAGCGGAAACGCTCACATCATCACGCCGTACAACGTCACCGTCGACAAGGTGACGGAACGCTTCCTCGGCAAGCGGAAGATCGGTACGACCGGGCGCGGCATCGGCCCGACGTACGCGGACAAGATCAACCGTGTGGGCATCCGGGTGCAGGACCTGTACGACGAGTCGATCCTGACCCAGAAGGTCGAGGCGGCGCTCGACGTCAAGAACCAGATCCTCACCAAGTTGTACAACCGCAGAGCCATCTCCGTGGCTCAGGTGGTTGAGGAACTTCTGGGTTACGCCGACAAGCTGGCCCCCTTCGTCGCCGACACGGTCCTGGTGCTGAACCAGGCCCTTGAGGACGACAAGGTGGTCCTCTTCGAGGGCGGCCAGGGCACGCTGCTGGACATCGACCACGGCACGTACCCCTTCGTCACCTCGTCCAACCCGACCGCGGGCGGCGCCTGCACGGGCGCGGGTGTGGGCCCGACGAAGATCAGCCGGGTCATCGGCATCCTCAAGGCTTACACCACCCGGGTGGGTGCGGGTCCGTTCCCGACCGAACTGTTCGACGCGGACGGCGAGGCGCTGCGCCGGATCGGCGGCGAGCGCGGTGTGACGACCGGCCGTGACCGGCGCTGCGGGTGGTTCGACGCGGTGATCGCCCGGTACGCGACGCGCGTCAACGGCCTCACCGACTTCTTCCTCACCAAGCTGGACGTCCTCACCGGGTGGGAGGAGATCCCGGTCTGCGTCGCGTACGAGATCGACGGCAAGCGGGTCGAGGAACTCCCGTACTCCCAGAGCGACTTCCACCACGCGAAGCCCATCTACGAGACCCTGCCCGGCTGGTCGGAGGACATCACAAAGGCCAAGACCTTCGCCGACCTCCCGAAGAACGCGCAGGCGTACGTCAAGGCGCTGGAGGAGATGTCCGGGGCGCCGATCTCCGCGATCGGGGTGGGTCCGGGGCGGGACGAGACGATCGAGATCAACTCGTTCATCTGACGGTTCCGGAGACGGTGGCCGCCCTTCTGTTTCGGGCGGGGCGGCCATCGTGGGCGGGGCTGGTCCGGTCGCTGTGAAGGGGGCGCCCGCTCTCTGTTTCTCGGGCGCGGCGGTGCCCGTGCCCGCGCTATTGGGTGGTGGGCAGGCTTCTCCCGTCAACAGTCCGACGCCGCAGGGCCGGACGACCGGTGCGGGCAGGGGGCCCGTGTTCCCGGCAGGGGCAGCGGCATCATCGGCGGCCGTCCCGTCCTTCCTTCCGAGGGACGGCTGGCTGGGGCGATCCCGCGTGGCACAGCGCCCGGCATCGGCCGTACGGGGTGGCTGAGGACGAGGAGACCTGGCGGCGGAACCAGCGGCCCACCGTGCCGCCGGTCGTCGACTGACGTCCAGGGAACAGGGAGAGCGAAGTCCATGAGCGCCAGCAGTACGCGACACGGGGTCCGTCGTGTCGTCTCGGCGACGGTGCTCGGTCTGCTGCTGGCGGGCGCTGCGGCAGCACCGGCGGTCGGTGCCGAGACGATCCGCCAGCGCCAGTGGTACCTGGACCGGATGCAGGCCGAGAGCATGTGGAAGACCAGCACCGGCAAGGGAGTCACGGTCGCGGTCATCGACACCGGCGTCGATCCCACCAACCCTGACCTCGTCGGACGTGTCCTCCCCGGCAAGGACTACGCCACCGGCCAGCCCGGCGACGAACACACCACCTACGACACCTTCGGCCACGGCACCGGCATGGCCGCCCTGATCGCGGCGACCGGCGCCGACCTGGAC
>NZ_JBTYMC010000189.1:0-13052 GCF_054880855.1 Streptomyces sp. S6
CCTCGGCCTCCGCGCGGTCGCGCAGCCGGCGGGCTCGGCGGCCCTCGCCGGTGGCCTGGGCGGGGATCGGCTGCTCCTCGGGGAGGTCGTCGTCGACGTCGCGGCGGCGACCCGGGAGGGCGAGGACGACGAGGACGAGGGCGAGGGCGCCCTGGGTCCAGGTCCACAGGGTGTGGGTGAACGGGTCGTCGTACGTGACGTCCAGCTTGCCGCCGGTGGAGGGGAGTTCGAAGCCCTGGGCCCAGCCGTCGACGGTGACGCTCTTGAGGGGCTTGCCGTCGAGGGTGGCGCTCCAGCCGTCGGCGACGGCGTCGGCGAGGCGCAGGACGCGGCCGTCGGGGCCGTCCTCGACCTTGGTGTGGATCTCGACGGGGCCCGCCGCGACCGCGACCGGTGTACCGGAGCCGTCCTGGGTGACGATCGCCGCGCGGGACACCTCGCGGTTGACGCGCCACAGGGCGCTGCCGTTCTGCTGGCTGAGGCGGGCGAGGCCGGGCGTGGCGTCCAGGACGCGGGCGACCTCGCGCGGGGCGCCCTTGTGGACGAGGACGTAGCGCACCGCGAACTTGCCGAGCTCGGCCGTCTGGTCGGCGCCGGAGCCGGCGACGAGGTTGGCGACGACCTTGTCGAGCTGCTTGTTCTCGCCGTCGGCGGCGGCGGTCTCGGCGTCGCCCATGCGGGTGCCGGAGCCGCGGACCAGCATGTAGGAGACGTGGGCCGCGGAGTCGCTGTCGAGGACCAGTGTGCGGGCCTGGTCGCGGGTGCCGGCCTCCTCGGCGACGAACGCGGGCACCTGGACGGGGTCGCGGCGCTCCAGTGGGCTGTCGGCACCCCGGATCATCCAGCCGGCGGCGATGAGCAGCGGGCCCGCGGCGGCGGCGAAGGCGATGAGGGCGGCGACGGGCTGGCGCCAGCCGAAGCTCTGCTCGGCGACCCGGGAGCGGGCGCCGTCGGCGCCGAGCATCGCGGCGCACAGCAGGGCGAGGCCGTAGACGAGGGTGGCGGGGCCCGCCCACGCGTCGCCGTTGGACAGGACGGCGAGGACGAGGCCGACGAGGGCGACGGCCCAGGCCGCCCACACGCCGGTGTGCCGCTCGGAGCGCAGCAGGGCGGCGAGCGCGGCGAGGACGACGCCGATCAGCATCAGCCCGCTGACGGTGCCGGGGCCGCCGGGGCTCGCGCCGAGGAGGTCGAGGGCGCTCGCGGCGGAGGCGCCGAAGTCCAGGCCGGCCTCCTGGAAGAAGCCGGTCGGCAGGAGGGACAGCGACCAGGGGGCCAGGATCAGCAGGGGGGTGCCGAGCTGGGCGAGGAAGCGCAGGCCGTAGGCGAGCGGTTCGGTGCGGCGCAGGGCGAGGACCGCGAGGCCGAGGATCAGGGCGATGGGCCACACGATCGGCGTGAACGCGGTGGTGATCGTCAGCAGCAGCGCGTACGCCCAGGTGGCCCGCCAACTGCCGCGCGCGCCCGAGGAGTGCGCGAAGCCGCTCGCGGCGACGGCGGCGCGGGCGATCAGCGGGAGCAGGACGGCGAGGACGGCGGTGCCGATCCGGCCGCCCGCCAGGGCGCCGGTGACGGCGGGCAGGAAGGCGTAGACGACGGCCGCCCACGCGCGCAGGAGGCGTGAGGTGACGAGCGGGCGGGAGGCGAAGTAGGCGGTGAACCCGGCGAGCGGGACCGAGCCGACCAGCAGGACGGTGACGGCGAGGCCGGTCGAGCCGAACAGCAGGGTGGCGAGGGCGGCGACGATCGCGAGGTAGGGCGGGGCTGCGGGGGTGCCGCCGGCGCCGACCGGGTGCCAGGCGTCGGTGTAGCGGTTCCACAGCTCGGAGGCGTCGGCGGGTGCGGGCAGCAGGGCGCCGCCGGCGAGGGCGCCGGTGCCGAGCAGGGCGCGGCAGGCGGCGAGGGAGATCAGCAGGAGGGCGAGGAAGAGCACCGGGCCGGGTTTGCGGGCGATGCGCTTGAGGCGGGCGAACTGCTCGATCTCCAGGAAGTCCGCGTCGTCCCCGCCGGGGCCCGACTCGATGCCGCCGCCGTGCCTGCCGGGGGCGGTCTCGGTGTCGGAGGAGTCGAGGAAGCTGCCGGCGGCCTGTTCGACGGTGGCCCGCAGGGTCGCGCCGGGCGGCGGGAGCAGGGCCCGCAGCTCGCCCTTGTCGATGACGGGCTTCCCGCGCGCGCGGCGCCCGGCGATGATCCGCTCGGGCCGCAGCAGGGTGCCGAGCAGTCCCCGGATCTCGTCGACGGCCTGGCCGGGGACCTTGCCGACGAGGTAGGCGAGGGTCCGCAGGACCGTCCCGATCACGATCCTGAAGAGCACCCAGGGCAGCGCGGCCGTACGGCTGTTGACGAGGAGGGTGTAGACGGCGCCGGCCTTGTCGACCTTGTGCGGGGAGGCGGCGGTGCGGCCCCCGCAGTCGACGTCGCGGCGCTCGCGGGAGGCCGCCTCGGCGTGCCGGACGACGGCCTCGGGGGCGACCAGGACGCGGTGGCCGAGGGAGGTCGCGCGCCAGCAGAGGTCGACGTCGTCCCGCATGAGGGGCAGGCGGCGGTCGAAGCCGCCGAGGTCGTCGAAGACGTCCCTGCGGATCAGCATGCCGGCGGTGGAGACGGCGAGGACCGGGCGGACGTGGTCGTGCTGGCCCTGGTCCTGTTCGCGGCGGTCGAGGCCGGTCCAGCGGCGGCCGGAGGGGGCGATGGTGACGCCGACTTCGAGGAGCTGGCGTTTGTCGTACCAGCCGCGGAGTTTGGGGCCGACGACCGCGACGTCGTCGCGGCCCAGCTCCATCTCGTTGTCCACGACGCGCAGGAGTTCGGCGAGGGCGTCGGGTTCGGGGGCGCTGTCGTCGTGCAGGAGCCAGAGCCACTGGACCGGTTCGCCGTAGGGCAGTTCCGGCATCTCGTAGGCGTCGTCGCGCCAGGTGCGCGTGACGGGGTCCCAGCCGCTCGGGCGCTTGAGGTAGGGCAGTTCCTCGGGGGTGAGGCGCGGTGCGGTGCGGACGGCCTCCTCGACGGCCTGGCCGAAGCCGGTGCGCCGGGCGAGGTGCAGTACGCGGCCTTCGCCGAGGGCCTCGGTGAGCAGGTGGGCGGAGTCGTCCGCGCTGCCGGTGTCGGCGGCCACGACGGACTGGACCGGGCGCTCCTGGCCGAGCACTCCGGCGAGCGCGTCGGGCAGCCAGCGGGCACCGTCGTGGGCGACGAGGACCGCGGTCACCACGTGACGCGGGAACTCTGGCGTGGCAGCGTCGCGGGCTGCCGTATGGCTGTGCACGGACATCGAGGTACGGGCCCCGGTTCGATGGACTGCGGTGAACCCCCGCGCCCGGTGAGGACGGTGGGGTTTCTCGGACGAGCGACCACACTATCGGCTGGGCAAGACCACGGCCCGCCGCCTGTGGATAACCCACCGGCGACGGGCCGTTCGAGATGTTCCGTGCGAGGTCAGACGCCTCTTACGACTGTCATACCGCCGCTTTCTTGAGCCGACGGCGCTCGCGTTCCGACAACCCGCCCCAGATGCCGAAGCGCTCGTCGTTGGCGAGGGCGTATTCGAGGCATTCGGAGCGGACCTCGCAGGCGAGGCAGACCTTCTTGGCCTCGCGGGTGGAGCCGCCCTTCTCGGGGAAGAAGGACTCGGGATCGGTCTGGGCGCACAGCGCGCGCTCCTGCCAGCCGAGTTCCTCGTCCGCGTCGTCGACCAGCAGTTGCTGCACCAGCTCGGTCATGTGCGCCCCTCGTCTGTCTTTCGCGTCCCCGTGCCGGGGCCGTCAACCGTCAAGCGGTGGCGGCCAAACGACACGAGTGAAATTACAAGTGTGATGCTCCGGGCGAGTCAAGCCGAGATCTGCTATTGGGCCCCTTATTCACTCTGCGGAACCAAGGAGGCGCGGAAAGTGTTCAAATCGCCATAAACCTTGACATGCAGACGAGACCTGACGGCCTGTACGGGAAAGGACGCCATCAACTGCGTTCTCGTTCCGACACGCGGGTCACGCGCCCGGTTGTGCGCCATGTGTCCCGGTGAGCGCATGAACAAACCTTTCGTCTCACAGACGTACCGGATGGGGTGAATCGCGTCCCACCCTCCGGGTGTCGAGTTGACAGTGCGGGTGTGAGCCGCTGTCCTAGTGGGCATGCTCGCGAACTTGGCCACCACCTCGACCCGCACCGCCGGGTCCCTCGGTGCTGCCCGCGCTCGCCGTGGCTGTTGTTGCTGTCCCAGCTGTTGAGCCCCACCGCGCTCCGGCTGCCCGGCTGAGTCCACTCGCGACCCGGCCGGCCGCACCCCCTCCGCCCGCACCAGGGCACCTCTGCCGCCCGTGACCCGGGCGGCCGGTACGCGACACCCAGCCCCCGCACCGCGACTCCCGCCGAGGACACACCGCACCCCATGAACAGCGACAACGACCTCCAGATCGCCGGCGACATCCTCGAAGTACTCCACCTGCTCCAGCCCCCGCGCGAACACCCGTCCACCGTCGCCGAGTTCGTCGGCCTCGCCCGGGACATCGCCGCCGACCGCTCCCAGTGGGAGCACCTCGTGCGCTACGACGCCACCAGCCGCTGGTACCACCGGCTGCGCACCGGACCCGGATACGAGGTCTGGCTGCTGTCCTGGCTCCCCGGACAGGACACCGGACTCCACGACCACGGCCCGTCGTCCGGCGTGATGACGGTCCTCGACGGGACGCTCACCGAGCGCACCGAGCGGGGGGTGCGGAAGCTCTCCGGGGGCGCGCAGCGCGTGTTCGCGCCGGGGTACGCGCACGACGTGGTGAACGACACC
Source organism: Streptomyces sp. S6 (assembly GCF_054880855.1). Lineage (NCBI taxonomy): Bacteria > Bacillati > Actinomycetota > Actinomycetes > Kitasatosporales > Streptomycetaceae > Streptomyces > Streptomyces sp. S6. Next base: position 4,781 of record NZ_JBTYMC010000189.1, read on the forward strand.
TGGGAGCCGGCGGTCAGCCTGCACGTCTATTACCCGGGCCTCACCGAGATGCCGATGCACACGGCCGCGCAGGCGTGCGCCGGGCGCGAGGAAGTGCGCGCGGCGAGCGTCTGAGCCAGCGGGGCCACCGCGTTGTCAGTGCCGCCTGCAAGACTTGGTCCCATGCGCATAGTGGTTCTGGCAGGCGGTATCGGCGGTGCTCGCTTCCTGCGCGGTCTGAAGAAGGCCGTGCCGGACGCGGACATCACCGTGATCGGCAACACCGGCGACGACATCCACCTCTTCGGGCTGAAGGTCTGTCCCGACCTCGACACGGTGATGTACACGCTCGGCGGGGGCATCGACGAGGAGCAGGGCTGGGGGCGGGCCGACGAGTCGTTCCGCGTCAAGGAGGAACTCGCCGCGTACGGCGTCGGGCCCGAGTGGTTCGGGCTCGGGGACCGGGACTTCGCGACGCACATCGTGCGGACGCAGATGCTCGGCGCCGGGTACCCGCTCAGCGCGGTGACCGAGGCGCTGTGCGACCGGTGGCGGCCAGGGGTGCGGCTGCTGCCGATGTCCGACGACCGGATCGAGACCCACGTCGCCGTCGAGATCGACGGCGAGCGCAAGGCGATCCACTTCCAGGAGTACTGGGTCAAGCTGCGCGCGTCCGTGCCCGCGCTGGCCGTCGTCCCCGTCGGCGCCGAGCAGGCCAAGCCGGCGCCGGGTGTCCTGGAGGCGATCGCCTCGGCGGACGTCATCCTCTTCCCGCCGTCCAACCCCGTCGTCTCCGTCGGGACGATCCTCTCCGTGCCGGGGATCCGGGAGGCCGTCGCCGACGCGGGGGTGCCGGTCGTCGGGCTCTCCCCCATCGTCGGGGACGCGCCCGTGCGCGGGATGGCCGACAAGGTGCTGGCCGCCGTCGGGGTCGAGTCGAGCGCCGCCGCCGTCGCCGAGCACTACGGGTCCGGGCTGCTCGACGGGTGGCTGGTGGACACGGCGGACGCGGGGGCCGTGGCGCGCGTGGAGGCGGCCGGGATCCGGTGCCGGGCCGTGCCGCTCATGATGAGTGACGACGAGGCGACCGCCGTGATGGCGGGCGAGGCGCTGAAGCTGGCGGAAGAGGTGCGCGGTGGCGAATGAGTACCGGGTGTGGGCCGTCGACGGGCTGCCCGAGGTGCAGCACGGGGACGATCTCGCCAAGCTGATCGCCGGGGCCGAGCCGGGGCTCGCCGACGGGGACGTCGTCGTCGTCACCTCGAAGATCGTGTCCAAGGCGGAGGGGCGGGTCGTCGCTGCGGACGACCGGGAGGCCGCCATCGACGCGGAGACCGTGCGGGTCGTCGCGCGGCGGGGGACGCTGCGGATCGTCGAGAACCGGCAGGGGCTCGTGATGGCCGCGGCCGGGGTCGACGCGTCCAATACGCCGGCCGGGACGATTCTGCTGCTGCCCGAGGATCCCGACGCGTCCGCGCGCGGGATCCGGGACGGGTTGCGGGACGCCCTCGGGGTCGATGTCGGGGTCGTCATCAGTGACACGTTCGGGCGGCCCTGGCGGGCCGGGCTCACCGATGTCGCCATCGGGGCGGCGGGGGTGCGGGTGCTGGACGATCTGCGGGGTGGGAGTGACGCGTACGGGAATCCGTTGAGCGCCACCGTCGTCGCGACCGCCGATGAGCTCGCCGGGGCCGGGGACCTCGTCAAGGGGAAGGCCGACGGGTTGCCTGTCGCCGTCGTGCGAGGGTTGCCGCATGTCGTGTCCGGGGAGCCGGGCGTCGGGGGGCGGGATCTGGTGCGGGATTCCCGGAGCGACATGTTCCGGCTGGGGACGTCCGAGGCTGTGCGGCTCGCTGTGACGCAGCGGCGGACTGTGCGGGCGTTCACGGACGACGTCGTCGATCCCGGGGCCGTGCGGAGGGCTGTCGCCGCGGCCGTCACCGCGCCTGCGCCGCATCACACGACGCCGTGGCGGTTCGTGCTGCTGGAGTCCTCGGAGGCTCGGGGGCGGTTGCTCGATGCGATGCGGGATGCGTGGGTGGCGGATCTGCGGAGGGACGGGAAGTCCGAGGAGTCCATCGCGAAGCGGGTGCGGAGGGGGGATGTGCTGCGGGACGCGCCCTATCTCGTGGTGCCCTGTCTGGTGATGGACGGGGCGCATTTCTATGGGGATGCCCGGCGGGACGGGGCTGAGCGGGAGATGTTCGTCGTGGCCGCCGGGGCTGGGGTGCAGAACTTTCTCGTGGCGCTCGCCGGGGAGCGGTTGGGGTCGGCGTGGGTGTCGTCCACGATGTTCTGCCGGGATGTGGTGCGGGAGGTGTTGGGGCTGCCCGAGGGGTGGGATCCGATGGGGGCTGTGGCTGTGGGGCATGCGGCTGAGGAGCCTCGGGAGCGGGGGGAGCGGGGGGTGGAGGGGTTTGTTGAGGTGCGGTGAGGTGGGGTGAGGTGAGGTGGGTGGGTTGGCTCGGGTGAGGTGGGGTGGGCTGGGCAAGGTGGGGGGTGGGCTGGGGCGGTCTTTGATCGGCTCCGGCTCCGGTCCGATTCTGGCTCGGCTCGGCTGTGGATTCGGGTCCGGCCCAGCCCGGCTCGGTTCAGCTCGGCTCAACCCGGCTGCGGATTCAGGTCCGGCCCAGCCCGGCTCGACTCGACTCGACTCGACTCGACTCGACTCAGCCTGGCTCGACTCGGCTGCGGATTCAGGTCCGGCTCGGCTCAGCCTGGCTCGGCTGCGGATTCAGGTCCGGCCCGGTCCAGTTCAGTTCGGCTCAGCTCGGCCCAGCCCAACTCGGCTGCGGATTCGGATCCGGTCCGGCTCGGTTTGGCCCGGCCCGGCTCGGCCCGGCTCGGTTCGGCCCGGCTCGGTTCGGTTCAGTTCGGCCCGGCTCGACTCAGCCTGGCTCGACTCAACCCGGCCCAACTCGGCTGCGGATTCGGGTCCGGCTCGGCTCGGCCCGGCCCGACTGTGGATTTGGGTTCGGCTTGGTTTGGTTTCTTCAGGTTTGGTTTGTGATTGGTTTGTCAGGAGGGTTTATGGCAGGGCGGTTTGGGGCCCGGCCCACTCGTACGAGCGTGCGGGGTGGGGATGTCGGGGTGCCTCCTGTCCGGGGGGTGGAGGTGGCGCGGGCCGGGCGGGTGCGGGTGTATGTGCCGCCGGGGGCTGTTGATCTCGGGCTGGTGCTGGGGCCGCTTCGGCGGGGGCCCGGGGATCCTACGTTTCGGGTGACTGGCGATGGGGCTGTGTGGCGGGGGAGTCTGACGCCCTGTGGGCCTGGGGCGTTGCGGGTTTCGGTGGAGGGGGGTGCGGTGCGGGGGGAGGCATGGGGGGCGGGGGCCGAGTGGCTGCTTGATCAGTTGCCCGCGCTGGTGGGGGGACTTGATGATCCGTCCGGCTTTGTGCCTCGGCATCGGGTGGTGGCTGAGGTGTGGCGGCGGCGGGAGGGGTTGCGGCTCGGGCGGACCGGGTTGGTGGTGGAGTCGTTGATTCCTTCTGTGCTGGAGCAGAAGGTGACGACCGAGGAGGCTTATCGGGCGTGGGGGGCGTTGGTGCGGAAGTTTGGGGAGCGGGCGCCTGGGCCTGCGGCTGGGGGGCGGTTGTGGGTGATGCCGGCGCCTCGGGTGTGGGCGGGGATTCCGTCGTGGGAGTGGCATCTGGCGGGGGTGGATGACAAGAGGGCGGGGACTGTGGTGCGGGCGGTTCGGGTGGCGGCGCGGTTGGAGGAGGGGGTGGGGGTTTCTGCGGAGGAGGCTTGTCGGAGGTTGGAGAGGGTGGTGGGGGTGGGGGGTTGGACGTCGGCGGAGGTGGTGCAGCGGAGTCATGGGGCGGTGGATGTGGTGACCGTGGGGGATCTGCATCTGCCGGGGATCGTGGGGTGGGTGTTGGGTGGGGAGAGAGGGGGTGATGATCGGCGGATGTTGGAGTTGCTGGAGCCGTATTCGGGGCAGCGGCATCGGGCTGTGCGGTTGGTTTTGTTGAGTGGGAGGGGGCCGGAGAGGAGGGGGCCTCGGATGGCTGTCGGGGATATCCGGGGGCTTTGATTCGCCCCCGCCGCCCCTACCCTTCCCGTCCTCAAGGGGCTCCGCCCCTTGGACCCCGTTGGGTGCGTTGTCGGGTGCGGGTGCGTTGTGGTTGATCGCGCAGTTCCCCGCGCCCCTGGAGGTCGGACCAGTGGAGGCCTGTTTCGAGGCAGGTCGCGTTGGGCAGCGCCGTCCGGCCTGCCCGCCATCGCCGTCGGCTGCCTCTCTCCGTCGCCGTCCGCGCCCTGCCCTCGTCGCCGCCGTCTGGGCGCCCCTCGCCGTCGGCTGCCCCACTCCGCCGCCAGCCCTTCGTCCTGCCCTCGCTGCCGTCTGCGTGCCTCTCGCCTCCGCCGTCGGCCTGCCCCTCGCCGGCCGGTCTGCCCATCCCCGCCTCCGGCCGGCCTGTTCCTCCCCCCTTCGCCCTGCCCTCGCCTCCGCCGCCGTCTGCGCGGCCATCGCCGGCCGGTCTGCCCCTCCCCACCTCCGGCCGGCCTGTTCCTCCCCCCTTCGCCCTACCCTCGCCTCCGCCGCCGTCTGCGCGACCATCGCCGGCCGGCCTGCCCCTCCCCTCTTCGCCCTGCCCCCTCTCCCCTACTGGTCCGACGAGAAGCGGACCGCGCCCGCTGGGATTCTGGCGTCGCACCAGATTCTGGCTCCGGTGTGGAGTTCGTTGTCGGGGCCGATGATGGCGTTGTCGCCGATGACGGTGCCGGTGAGGATGGAGCGGGTGCCGATTCGGGCTCGGGTGCCGATGAGGGAGTCGGTGATGACGGCGCCGGGTTCGATCACCGCGCCGGGGAGGATGGTGGAGCCGGAGACTCGGGCTCCTTCTGAGATCAGGGCGCCTTCTCCTACCACCGTGCCGCCGGTCAGTTTCGCGTCGGGGGCAACCCTGGCCGTGGGGAGGATGAGGCGGTCGCCGCAGCGGCCGGGGACGGCCGGGGAGGGGGCGCGGCCGAGGACGAGGTCGGCGGAGCCTCGGACGAAGGCGGCGGGGGTGCCGAGGTCGAGCCAGTAGGTGGAGTCGACCATGCCCTGGAGGTGGGCGCCGGCCTGCAACAGGCCGGGGAAGGTTTCTCGTTCCACCGAGACCGGGCGGCCCGTCGGGATCGTGTCGATGACCGAGCGGCGGAAGACGTAGGCGCCCGCGTTGATCTGGTCGGTGACGATCTCCTCGGGGGTGGTCGGCTTCTCCAGGAAGGCGAGGACCTTGCCGGTCTCGTCGGTGGGGACGAGGCCGTAGGCGCGGGGGTCGGTGACCTTCGTGAGGTGGAGGGAGACGTCGGCGCCGGTGGACTCGTGGGTGTCGACGAGGCGGCGGATGTCGAGGCCGGTGAGGATGTCGCCGTTGAAGATGAGGACGGGCTCGTCGGGGCCTGCGTGCAGGCGCGAGGCGACGTTGCGGATGGCGCCGCCGGTGCCGAGGGGCTCGTCCTCGGTGACGTACTCGATGTGGAGGCCGAGGGCGGAGCCGTCGCCGAAGTACGGCTCGAAGACCTCCGCGAGGTAGGAGGTCGCGAGGACGATGTGGTCGACGCCCGCCGCTCGTGCCCGCGCCAGCTGGTGGGTGAGGAACGGCACGCCGGCCGCCCGCACCATCGGCTTGGGGGTGTGCACCGTGAGCGGGCGCAACCGGGTGCCCTTGCCGCCGACCAGGAGGATCGCTTCTGTCACCTGTCGTCTCTGCTTCCTGCCGGGACCGGCCGAACTGTCCGTCGACCGGTCGGTGATATGCGGGCTTGCTTCTCGGGTTCTGCTCTGCGCACCCCGGCCGGCCTGCTTCCCGGCCGGGGGTCCGGGGGTTGTCCCCCGGGAGGACGCAGCATGCGGGCTTGCTGTTCGGGATCTGCTCTGCGGACCTCGGCCGGCCTGCTTCCCGGCCGGGCTTGCTTCTCGGGATCTGCTCTGCACACCCCGGCCGAACCGCCTCCCGGCCAGGGATCCGGGGGTCGTCCCCCGGGAGGACGCGGCGTGCGGGCTCGGCTGTGCGTGCCTGACCGGGAGTTCTCGTTCGCCATGTGTCCTCCACCGGTCCGGTCGCGTTCTCCGGTCAGCGGCCCTGGTAGTGGGCGGCGGACGAGCGGGCCGTGGCGAGCTTGCCGTAGAGCAGGCGCCCTGGGCAGTCCGTCGCGAAGCCGTCGCGGTGACCGGAGATGACGTTCAGTCGTACGTTCTTTCCTTTTCGGTAGAGATTGCCACCCGCCGACTTCAGATATGTCGTTCCTCGGGGATTGACCCCGTAGATCCCGAGCTTCCACGCCGAGAGCTGGGCGACCGCCTTCACCGCGGCGGCGGACGGCTTGGTGCCGCCGTACGTGCCGATCACCGCGATGCCCACGCTGTTGGCGTTGAAGCCGAGGGTGTGGGCGCCGAGGACCGGCTTGGTCACTCCCCCGGCGCGGCCCTCGTAGATGGTTCCGCACTTGTCGACGAGGAAGTTGTAGCCAATGTCTTTCCAGCCCATGCTCTTGACGTGGTAGCGGTAGATACCACGAATGACGGACGCTGCCTGAGAGCATCGGTACCGGTTCCCGGTGGCCGTGTGGTGAACGAACACCGCCTTCACGCTCTTCGTGTAGGAGAACTTCTTCTCCCGGAGCGTCTCGTCCGCCCCCCACCCCTTGCGGGTGACGATCCTCGGCCGGGGCCCGCCGTGCGGCAGGGTGCGCGGGAGTGCGGGGACGACGGTGTCGGCGACCGGTACGGCGATGCGGGCGCGGGCTCGGGGCGGGCCGACGACGGGGACGTCCTCGGTGCCGGGGTCGACCAGTTCTGCACGGAGTCCGGTGGGCAGGGTACGCGTTCCGGTCGTTTCCGGTCGCACCCGGAGTTCGATTCCGTCCGAATCGCCGACCCAGAGGGGGGCCGTTCCGCCGCGGGGGCGAGGGGAGTCGTGTTCCGGGGTGCCGGGCTCGGCGCCATGGTCGTCCGCGTGGGTCTCCAGGTCCTGCCAGTCGGACCAGGTGTCGGTGCCGGTGGGGCGGGTGCGGGCCTGGACGGTGGCGTCGAGGTGGGCCGCGGGGTCGTCCCAGACGACGCCGAGGAGGGAGAAGGGGTGGACGTCGCGGCGGGGGACGCCCGGGGCGGCGCCGACGGCTCGGGTGAGGGGGGTGAGGGGGAGCGACTGGGTGCTTCCCGGGGCCGTGAGGGCGGAGGCCGGCCGGGCGGCCGGCGTCGCTGCGGCGGGCGGGAGGGGGGACAGGGAGAGGGTGACGCCGATCGAGACAGCTAGCAATCCACGCATACAGACGATATTGAACATAGTCAGACATATCTGTCCATCGGGGAACTGACGGGCCGTCGGATCCGTTCGGCCGAACCGGTGAGCGTGCGCCCGCGTGGGCGCACCCGCTCCCCCGATACGCTTGCGCGGGTGAACGCCACCGATCGCACCCCCGCCGACCTGCTGCGTTCCGCGCTCGCCGCGGACCCGGCCCGCCCCCTGGTGACCTTCTACGACGACGCCACCGGCGAACGCGTCGAACTCTCCGTCGCCACCTTCGCCAATTGGGTGGCCAAGACGGCCAACCTCCTCCAGGACGGCCTCTCCGTCGAACCCGGCGACCGGGTCGCCCTCCTCCTGCCCGCCCACTGGCAGACCGCCGCGTGGCTCCTCGCGTGCGCCTCCGTGGGCGCCGTCGCCGATGTGCACGGCGATCCGTCCCGCGCGGACGTCGTCGTCGCCGGTCCCGACAGCCTCGACGCCGGGCGCGCGTGCCGGGGTGAGCGGTACGCGCTCTCCCTCGCGCCTCTGGGTCGCCGCTTCCTTCCCACGCCGCCCGACGGCTACACCGACTACGCCGTCGAAGTCCCCACCTACGGCGACCGGTTCGCCCCCTACGCCCCCGTGGACCCCGAGGCCCCCGCGCTCGTCGTCGCCGGTGCCGAGTTGAGCGCCGCCGAGGTCGTCGACCGGGCCCGCACGGACGCCTCCCGTCTGGGCCTCACGGGGCCCGGGGGGCGCCTGCTGAGCGGCCTGTCGTACGACACCTGGGACGGCCTCAGCGCCGGGCTGTACGCGCCTCTCGCCAGCGGGGGGTCCGTGGTGCTGTGCCGGAACCTGGAGCAGGCGGGGGCGGAGACGGTCGCGCAGCGGGTGGAGAGCGAGAAGGTGACGGCGACGGCTCGCTGAACCCTCCGGGGGACCGGCGTGCGGACGTGCTCGGCGTGGGCGCGGTGCGGGACCGGCACCCGCCCGGCCCACCGGGAATGCCGTCGCGTCGAGCACATCGTCGACCGCGAGGCCGCTCACCCGCCGGGGGTACCTGGCCGTGGCCGG
>NZ_JBTYMC010000190.1:0-13046 GCF_054880855.1 Streptomyces sp. S6
CGCGTTATGATAGATAGCGTCAGATCGACGAAAAGTAGAAAGGGTGCGTGCCGTGACCACCGCCCAGACCACCCAGCTCGACGTCCAGCCGTCCCCGCTCGCCCTCCTGCTTCAACAACCGCGCCACCGCGTTCCTCATAGCCGTCGCCCTGGTCGTCGCCGTCGCGGCCGGCGCCTCCGTCTACACGCTGATGAACGGCGACGGCACCCCCGACGCGAAGCGCCCCGACCCCTCCCCGACGTCCGGCAAGAACGGAACCGCGCCCGACACCGCGTCACCCGCTCCGAGTTCCTCGGGATCCGACGCGCCTGCGGGCCAAGGAGCCGTCCCCGCCTCCTACTTGGGCACCTGGAAGGCGGTCATCGACAACGCGAACGGCGTGAGCACCCGCCAACTCACCATCGCCCAGGGCGAACCGGGCGCCGCGGGCCTCACCCTGATCGCCGAAGGCCCCGGCTACCACTGCGAGTTCACCGCCACCCTCACCCGCAGGGCGACCACGGACGACGGCCCCCTGACCTACGGCCCCTCCCGCGTCACCACCGGCCGCCCCCTGACCTCCTGCACCCCGGGCGGGATCACGGAGGTCTCCCTCCTGCCGAGCGGCGGCCTGCAACGACTCAACGCCGCCACCGGGGAGAAGCTCATCTACACCAAGGGATGAACGTCCGGCGAACATAAGGGAGTTGGCCCGGTTTGTCCGGGCGCACGGCTCCCGCGCGCGCCTACCGTGACGGCACGATCCAGCGGTCGTCAGCGGCGGGGGAGCCCAGTGGAGTGGCTGAACGCGGAGAACGTGGTGGCCGTGGGCACGGCCCTGCTCGGCATCATCGCCTCCGGGGTGATGGTCTGGTACGAGCGAAGAGTGCCGCGCCGCAGACGCGTCGGCTACCGCGTGCAGATGGACAACCCCATCGGGGACGACGCCCGTTCGGGCCGCGCCAACCGGCGGCTGGGCCTCTTCGACGAGACCCCGGGCATGACCGACGCGACGCTCGTCCTGCTGCGGATCGAGAACGACGGCTCGCAGGGCATCGACCGCGACGACTACACCTCGCCCGAAGTCCACGGCCTGACAGCGGTGTTCACCGACCGCACGGTCAAAGGCGTCACGGTCACCCAGCCGACCGGCACCGACCACCTGATGGACCACTTCACCGTGGAGCGCGGCTTCGGCTTCGACGGCCACACCCTGCGCGTCCCGCGCGTCCCCCTCAACCGGGGCGACCACTACAAGCTGCTCGTCCTGCTCTCCGGCGGCGACGTCGGCAGCCCCATACGCCTGTACGGCGGCATACGTGAGGGGGAGGTCCACCCCAACCGGAGTGCTACCCCCGACGACGTACCCCCGCTGTTCAGCCGGGCCGCGCGGACCATCTCGGTGATGCTGACGGTCTGCGTGGTGGCACTCGCGGCGATCGTCGTGGTCCGCGACGACACCCCGCCGCCCATCGAGTGCGCGAAGGGCCGTCTGACCGTCAGCGGCTCGACCGCCTTCGCCCCGGTCGTACAGGACGTCGCCGAACGGTTCGAGCACGACTGCGACGGCGCGACCGTCGTGGTGGACGCGCACGGCTCGACCGCCGCTCTGCGCGCACTGGACTCCGGAGGCGGCCGGAAGGACTCGGCGTCCCGGATCGCGATCTCCGACGGCCCCAAACCGGCCGGCATGGACGAACTCGTCGAGGACAGGGCGGCGCTCTCGGTCTTCGCGCTGGTCGTCAACGACGACGTGACGCTGAAGAACCTCTCCACGGACGCCGTACGGCGCGTCTACCGAGGCGAGATCGCCAACTGGCGGCAGGTGGGCGGCCCCGACCTGCCGGTGCGCATGGTCAGCCGGGACGCCAACTCCGGTACCAGGAAGGTGTTCCAGCGCCGGGTGCTGGGCCGGAACGAGACGGCCAACACCTCCGGCGACTGCCTCTCGCGGGACTACCGGCCGCCGGACGCACCCGTCCGCTGCGAACTCGACTCCACGGACCAGGTGTTGGCGACGGTCCGCAGGACACCCGGCGCGATCGGCTACAGCGAACTGAACGTCGCCGAACGCACCAAGGGCCTGCACCCGCTCGCCCTCGACGGCAACGCGCCCGACCTCAAGGCCCTCGAACAGGGCACCAGCGCCTACCCGTACCGCGAGATCGAGTACGCCTACACCTACGACACCCCGCCCGCGGACTCCCTCGCCGCGCGCTTCCTCACCTACCTCATCCGAGGGCTGGGACAGACGACGATCCGCTCGCACGGCCACCTGCCCTGCTGGAGCCCGCAGGGCCTGCAACTGTGCGCGGAGACCGTCAAGCCCGCCAACTCGCCCTGACACAGGCCCTCTTGCCGCCCCGAGGCGGTGTCCAGGAGCATCGGCAGGACACCGCCCCAGGAGGAGCCATGCCCCCCACCCCCACCAGGCGCACCGTCCTCACCGCGACAGCGGCCACCGCCGCGGCCCTGGGCGCGACGCCCGGCCAGGCGACCGCGGCCGACAGCGCCGCCGCACCCCGCCCGGCGACGGCCCAGCGGCCGAGCCGTGAACTCCGCGCCCTGCTCAAGGAGTTGGACCAGGACCGGATCGAGGCGACCGTCCGCACCCTCGTCTCCTTCGGCACCCGGCACACCCTCTCCGTCCAGGACGACCCGGCCCGGGGCATCGGCGCCGCCCGCGACTGGATCAGGGGCCGACTCCAGTCGTACGCGGCCGAGTCGGGCGGCCGGATGACGGTGGAGCTCCAGTCGTACGTCCAGGAACCGGCGTCGAGGATCCCCGTCCCGACCCGGATCACCAACGTCCTTGCCACACTGCGGGGTTCGGTCACCCCCGAGCGGGTGCACGTCGTCTCCGGGCACTACGACTCGCGGGTGAGCGACGTCATGGACGCCGTCTCCGACGCGCCCGGCGCGGACGACGACGCCTCCGGGGTGGCCGTCGTGCTGGAGCTGGCGCGGGTGTTCGCGCGACGGCGTCCGGCGTCGACGATCGTGTTCGCGGCGGTCGCGGGGGAGGAGCAGGGACTCTACGGATCGGGTTACCTGGCACGGCAGTTGAAAAGTTCCGGAGCACAGGTGCGGGCGATGTTCACCAACGACATCGTCGGCAGTTCGACCGCCGACGACGGTACCCACGACCCGTACACGATCCGCCTCTTCGCGGAGGGCGTACCCACGTCGGAGACGCCCGAACAGGCCGCCGTCCGGCGCTCGGTCGGCGGCGAGAACGACTCCGACACCCGCCAACTCGCCCGGTTCGTCAGGGACGTCGCCGACAACGACGCCACCGGCATGCACGTCCGCGTGATCTACCGGCGCGACCGCTATCTGCGGGGCGGCGACCACATCCCGTTCCTGGAGAACGGGTACCCCGCACTCCGGTTCACCGAGCCCGCCGAGGACTTCGCGCACCAACACCAGGACGTGCGCGTCGAGAACGGGCGGCCGTTCGGGGACCTGCCCGAGTTCTGCGACTTCGCCTTCACGACCCGCGTCGCCCGCGTGAACGCCGCCGCGCTGTGGACGCTCGCCCAGGCGCCGGGCGCCCCGCGCGGCACCCGCATCGTCACCTCCGCGCTCACCAACTCGACACGCCTGGTGTGGAGCCGGGGCACGGAACCCGACCTCGCCGGCTACGAGATCGTCTGGCGCGAGACGACGGCTCCCGAGTGGACACACGTCGTCGAAGCCGGGGACGTGACGACGTACGAGGTGGACCTGTCGAAGGACAACGTGTTCTTCGGGGTACGCGCCGTGAACCGGGCGGGGCTGCGGGGGCCGGTGTCGTTCCCCTCACCGCAGTCGTGACGGCACACCGGTCGTGATGGCGCCGGCCTCGTACGCCCCGTAGTACCCGGGAGCCACACCCCCACCCCTCACCGCGGCTCCGGCGGCCTCTGGCGCGGCATGTTCGGCCGCGTCCCGTTCACCGGCGGCGGGGAGAACCGCCCGGGATGCGGCCCGGCCGCCTCCTGGCGCGGTACGGAGGGCGCGGTCGTCTGGAGGGCCATCGACGTCGACGCCGTCCGGAACTCGATCATCCAGTCCGCCGTCTCGGTCCGCACCAGCTCCGTGACGTCCTCCGAGAACCGCCGCAGCACACCGAGGCACCGCTCAGCCGCCTCGCCGGCGGTCCCCTCGGCCGGCCCCAGCACCTCGCGGACGCTCTCCGAGGCCCAGTCGAACTGGAGCACCTGGAGCCGCCGCTGGACGGCCTGCGCGGTGGCGACGTCCCGCATCCACCCCGAGGTCAGCCCGAAGGTCCGGTCGACGGCGACGCAGGACACGGCGATCAGCAGCGCCAGGTACCCCCAGGGGGACGCGCCGTGCCACAGGCCGCCGAGGTCCAGCAGCGGCAGCGCCGCGCCGATCACCGCACCCCCCGCCGCTGACCCCCGTAGTACCCGGGCCCCGCGCCGCTTCCACCCCCGGTCGGCGAGGTACCAGGCCGCCGTCTCCAGCGCCCCCTGCTCCACCCACCGGTACAGCTCGTCGAGCCGCACCGCGGGCTCGCCCCAGTCGCCGTGCGGGAACGTCCGCCCGGTCAGATCGCCCGGCCGCAGCCCGGCCGCGCCCTCGTCCCGTCCGTCCTGAGGCGGACCCTCGGGCTGCATCTCCGGCTGCTGACCCACCCGGCACTCCCTCCTGAACCCCGTTCCGCTACCTGACCTGACACCTCCGGCGGCACCACGGGGGTCACTCCTGAGAGGCACATCCCGAGAGCTACCTCTGCCGTGACGCGTGGTGCCGGTGCGTCTGGACCTTCCTACCTCCCAATGGGTGGCGAAGAGGAAGGTTTCGCCGGTTTTACGCCCGGAAGTGGGCCTTGATCAGGTATAGGCCGTGGAGCACTCTCACTCGAAAGAGTGCCGAGGCAGCGCCCGCACAGACCACGTAGGCTCGTGCCGAGCGGGAAACCCCCGCCCCCGACGTCGTACGACACAGGAGCCGATGGTGTTTCCCGGTGGTGGCCAGCCCAACATGCAGCAGTTGCTCCAGCAGGCGCAGAAGATGCAGCAGGACCTCCAGCTCGCCCAGGAGGAGCTGGCGAACACGGAGGTCGACGGCCAGGCGGGCGGCGGCCTCGTGAAGGCCACCGTCACCGGCTCCGGCGAGCTGCGCGCCCTGGTGATCGACCCCAAGGCGGTCGACCCGCAGGACACGGAGACCCTCGCCGACCTGATCGTCGCGGCCGTCCACGCGGCCAACGAGAACGCGCAGACCCTCCAGCAGCAGAAGCTCGGCCCGCTGTCCCAGGCCCTGGGCGGCGGCGGCATCCCGGGCCTGCCCTTCTGACCCCCGTAACCCCGGAGTACCGGGAACCCTGAGATACCCGAGAACCAGGCTCCCGCACCCCGATCCCGATCCTCTTTCCCGAGGCCAGACCGGTTTCTTCACGCCGGTCGCCTTTCTGGAGGGGCATCCGGCAACTACCGTACGCACTGAAGGAACCCCAGGAAGGACGGCAGTCCGTGTACGAAGGCGTGGTCCAGGACCTCATCGACGAGCTGGGTCGGCTGCCCGGCGTCGGTCCCAAGAGCGCGCAGCGGATCGCCTTCCACATCCTCCAGGCGGAGCCGACGGACGTACGCCGCCTCGCGCACGCCCTGCTGGAGGTCAAGGCGAAGGTCAGATTCTGTGCGACCTGCGGAAACGTCGCGCAGGAGGAGCTGTGCGGGATCTGCCGCGACCCGCGCCGCGACCCCACGGTGATCTGCGTCGTCGAAGAGCCGAAGGACGTCGTCGCGGTCGAGCGGACCCGCGAGTTCCGGGGCAAGTACCACGTCCTCGGCGGCGCGATCAGCCCGATCGAGGGCGTCGGCCCCGACGACCTGCGGATAAGGGAACTCCTGGCCCGCCTCGCGGACGGCACGGTCACCGAACTCATCCTCGCGACCGACCCGAACCTGGAGGGCGAGGCGACAGCGACGTACCTCGCCCGCATGATCAAGCCCATGGGCCTGAAGGTCACCCGCCTGGCCAGCGGCCTCCCGGTGGGTGGCGACCTGGAATACGCGGACGAGGTGACCCTCGGCCGCGCCTTCGAGGGGAGACGACTCCTAGATGTCTGACGTCACGATGCCCGACGCCACGCTGCACGCGACCGGCCACAGCCCGGACGACTTCGCGGTCCAGATCGCCGACCAGGTGGAGAGCTTCCTGGTCGCGGTCACCGAGGTCGCCAAGGGCGACGAACCGGGCTCCGCGGTCCCGTTCCTGCTCCTGGAGGTCAGCCAACTCATGCTGGCCGGCGGCAGGTTGGGTGCCCACGAGGACATCGTCCCGGACGAGCGGTACGAGCCCGACGCGGGCCCCGACGCCGACGTCGACGAACTCCGCGAGAACCTCGCCCGCCTCCTTGAGCCGGTCGACGTCTACTCCGAGGTCTTCGACCCCTACGAGCCCCGTAAGGCTCCGGTACCGGCCCGGATCTCCGACGACCTTGCCGACGTCATCACCGACCTGCGCCACGGCATGGCCCACTACCGCGCGGGTCGTACGACCGAGGCGCTGTGGTGGTGGCAGTTCTCGTACTTCTCCAACTGGGGGACGACGGCGTCGGCGACCCTGCGCGCGCTGCACTCCGTCCTCGCGCACATCCGCCTCGACCAGCCGCTCGCCGAACTGGACGGCCTCGACACCGACCAGGCCGTGGGCGACGAGACCCTGGAGATCGAGGCCGGCCAGGTGATGACGGAGGAGATCGCGGAGCCGCTGGGGCTGAAGGCGCCGAAGTAGCCCGCACGGCTTACGGGATCTCCCGTACCCCTCAAGTCGCCCCGTAGTACCCGTAGACCTCAGGGGCTGGCCTCCAGCCCCGCGCGCTCCACCAGCAGCTCCAGCCTGCCGTCCAGCAGCCCCTGAGGGTCGTCGGCGCACGACGACAGCGCCACCATCGCCGTCACGATCACGTCGCACAGTTCTTGGTGGACGTCGTCCCAGGTGTGCGACGCCCCCTTGCGCGGGTTGGCGCCCAGCGCGCCGTGCAGCGCCTCGGCGACCTCGCCGAACTCCTCCCCGATCTTCAGCACCCGCAGCAGCCGTACGTCCCCCGCCGCGGCCGGCTCTGCGTGCTCGTCCAGCCAGCCCACCAGCCGCCGCACCCGCTCCCAGGCCAGGTCGTCCATCGCGTCCTCCTCAGGTCGTAGCTGAACGCAAGCACGGCGCGAGCGAGTTTTGGCGAGGTCCTGGATCTCTCCTGTACGACGGCTGCACGGGTGCTAACCGGTGAGACGGGAGTCTGGAGTCACTTCCTCCGCAGCAGCACCGGAGGGAACGAACTCCCCCCACACGCACTGGAGTTGTGATGAACCGTCGCCTTCGTCCGATCAGCAGGCGCACTCTGGCCGTCGGCGCGGCGGCACTTGTCGTCGCCGGGACCGTGGGAGCGGGAGTCGGCTTCGCCGGCCCCGAGCAGAGCAGACCGCAGCCGAAGCCGGCGGCGAAGGCCCGGATCGCCGGTCTCTTCGACACGTGGAACGCCGCGTTGCAGACCGGCGACGCGGAGAAGGTCGCCGACCTCTACGCGGACGACGCGGTGCTCCTGCCCACGGTCTCCAACAAGATCCGCACCAACCACGCGGAGATCGTCGACTACTTCGAGCACTTCCTCCTCAACAAGCCCGTGGGGAAGAAGATCACGACGATCGTCGACGCCTTGGACGGCAACTCCGCGCTCGACACCGGGATTTACGAGTTCACGCTCACCGACCCGAAGACCGGCGCCAAGAGCGTCGTCAAAGCCCGCTACACGTTCGAGTACGAGAAGCGGCAGGGCGGCGACTGGAAGATCGTCAACCACCACTCCTCGAAGATGCCCGAAGGCTGATCGAGACGCACAGGCCGCCGCCGGGCGCGTCCTTCAGGGTCACCGTGCCCCCGTCGTCCGTCACGAGCTGCTTGACGACGGCGAGGCCGAGCCCAGAACCGCCCCGCCCGGTGAGCCCCTGCCCCCGCCAGAAGCGGTCGAACGCCCTCGACTTCTCCTGGTCCGACATGCCCGGTCCCTCGTCGAGGACCGACAGGACCACCGCCCGCCGGCCCGAATCCCAGCGGGCGGTGCCCGATTCCCACCGGACCCTGATGGTGCCGCCGTCCGGTGAGACCTCCAGGGCGTTGGAGAACACGTTGTCCAGCACCTGGTCTAGGTGACCGGGAGCGGCCAGCACGAGCGGCCGGTCGTCGATACTTCCCCCCATGAGCGCGATGGTGACTCCGCGCTCGTCGGCGGCCGGCCTCCACACCGCGAGCCGCTCGTCCACGATCTCGGCAAGTGGCAGCGGTTCAGCGGCAGTTACCTTCGCCTCGGCTCGCGCGAGCACCAGCAGACCGTTGACCAGACGGCTCATACGGACGACCTCCGCGGTCGCCTGCTCGACGTCCTCGCGCACGAATTCGTCGTCCGTGCCGTCCGCGATGTTGTCCAGCGACAGTCTCAACGCCGTGAGTGGAGTGCGGAGTTGGTGCGAGGCGTCGGCGACGAAGATGCGCTGCGAGGCGATCAGGGTGTCGAGGCGCTCACCCGCCTGGTTCAGGGTGCGGGCCAGGGTCCGGGTCTCCTGAGGGCCCGTCTCGGGGGTCCGTGCCGTCAGATCCCCGTCGCTGAACCTGCTTGCCATGTCGTTGAGTTGGCGCAGCGGACGGGTGAGCCGGCGGGCCACCACCGCACCGATCACGGCGGCCACACCGAGCACGGCGGCGGCGAGCCCCGCCCGGAAACCCCAGATGTTCCACAGGCGGCTGGTCATGCCGTGCGTCGAGTAGACGATGCGTACGGCGCCGACGACGTCCTCGCCCGACTTCGCCGGGACGGTGATCGTCAGTTCGTCGCCCCAGATGAAGTTCGAACCCCAGTCGGTGGTGTCCTTGCCCTGCCGCAGCGCGCGCTCCAAGGCCTGGCCGGCTTCGGGGCGGGGCAGCGGGGCCGCGCACTCGGCGGTCGCCGTGACCTGGACGTCGTCCTTCGTCTGGCTGGCGTACGCGCGGGCCAGCTGGGCCAGCGCCTGGCAGGACGCGGTGTCGCCGTCGCCGAGCAGCACCGCCATCGTCGTCGCCTCCCGCTTCAGCGACACCTCGGTGTCCTGCCGGAGCTGGCTGGTGAGGGTGAAGGCCACGGGGAAGGTGAACAGGCCGATCGCGCCGGCGACGAGCAGGACGTAGCTGAGGATGAGCTGCCGGATCATGCGGGGGTATCCCCGGGGGCGCCCGTAGTACCCGTACCCCCCGTAGTACCGACGATCTCCAGCCGAAACCCCACCCCCCGAACCGCCTCGATGGTGATCGCCCCCGCCAGCTTCCGCCGCAGCGCGGCCACATGGACGTCCAGCGTCTTCGTCGGCCCGAACCAGTTCGCGTCCCAGACGGCCTCCATGATCTGCTCCCGGGTCATCAGCGCCCCCGGCTCCTCGGTAAGGAAGGCGAGCAGGTCGTACTCCTTGGGAGCCAGGGCCACCTCCTCCCCGTGCAGCCGGACGCGGGCCGCCTTGCGGTCGACGGTGAGACCGGGCCCGTACCGGTCGGGCCCCGCCTCGGCGGGTGTCCGGGGCTGGACCCGCCGCATCACCGCTCTTATCCGGGCGATGACCTCACGCACCCCGAACGGCTTGGACACGTAGTCGTCGGCGCCGAGTTCGAGCCCGACCACCCGGTCCGTCTCGTCGCTGCGGGCGCTGATCACGATGATCGGGATGTCGCCGCGGGCCCGCAGCGCCTTGCAGACGTCGAGGCCGTCGGTGTCGGGCAGCCCGAGGTCGAGGAGGACGACGTCGTGGGGGTCGGTGTGAGCGAGGGCGGCGGCCCCGGTCGTCACCCAGTCCACCTCGAAGCCGTACCGCTTCAGTCCGCGCCGCAGCGACTGCGCCACGGGCTCGTCGTCTTCCACCAGAAGTACGCGCACAGCGGCACCCTAGTGCTTGAAACTTAATTCACAGCATTCACGCGCGTAACCCCTACGACCTGGGTACTAGCTCTCACGAAGTAGCCGGAAACCAGCGCCGGACATCTCACCATGCGATACCCCGGAGGGGGATTTCGGGCGCTCGTTAGACTGACCGGTGCAATCGACGAACTGAGCGAGGAGCGCACGTGGGCCTTGTCGTGCAGAAGTACGGCGGCTCATCCGTAGCCGATGCCGAGGGCATCAAGCGCGTCGCCAAGCGGATCGTGGAAGCGAAGAAGAACGGCCACCAGGTCGTCGTCGTCGTTTCCGCGATGGGCGACACGACGGACGAGCTGATCGATCTCGCCGAGCAGGTGTCTCCGATGCCCGCCGGGCGTGAGTTCGACATGCTGCTGACCGCCGGGGAGCGGATCTCCATGGCCCTGCTGGCGATGGCGATCAAGAACCTGGGCCACGAGGCCCAGTCCTTCACCGGCAGCCAGGCGGGTGTCATCACCGACTCCGTCCACAACAAAGCCCGGATCATCGACGTCACGCCCGGCCGGATCCGCGAGTCCCTCGACCGGGGCAACATCGCGATCGTCGCCGGATTCCAGGGCGTCAGCCAGGACAAGAAGGACATCACCACGCTCGGCCGCGGTGGTTCCGACACCACGGCCGTCGCCCTCGCCGCCGCGCTGCACGCCGAGGTCTGCGAGATCTACACCGACGTCGACGGCGTGTTCACCGCCGACCCGCGCGTGGTGAAGAAGGCGCAGAAGATCGACTGGATCCACTTCCAGGACATGCTGGAGCTAGCTTCCTCTGGCTCCAAGGTATTGCTCCACCGGTGTGTGGAGTATGCCCGCAGGTATGACATCCCGATCCACGTCCGGTCCAGCTTCAGCGGACTCCAGGGCACATGGGTGAGCAGTCAGCCGCCCGTTTCGAAGGCACAGCAGCAAGGGGACCAGAAGGTGGAGCAGGCCATCATCTCCGGTGTCGCGCACGACACCTCCGAGGCCAAGATCACGGTCGTCGGCGTGCCGGACAAGCCGGGCGAGGCCGCCGCGATCTTCCGGACGATCTCGAACGCCGAGATTAACATCGACATGATCGTGCAGAACGTGTCCGCCGCCTCGACCGGTCTGACGGACATCTCCTTCACGCTCCCGAAGTCCGAGGGCCGCAAGGCCATCGACGCGCTGGAGAAGAACCGCTCCGGAATCGGCTTCGAATCCCTGCGCTACGACGACCAGATCGGCAAGATCTCGCTGGTCGGCGCGGGGATGAAGACCAACCCGGGCGTCACGGCCGACTTCTTCACCGCCCTCTCCGACGCGGGCGTGAACATCGAGCTGATCTCGACATCCGAGATCCGTATCTCGGTCGTCACCCGCGCGGACGACGTCAACGAGGCCGTCCGCGCCGTCCACTCGGCGTTCGGCCTCGACTCCGACAGCGACGAGGCCGTCGTCTATGGAGGCACCGGGCGATGACCGTACGACCGACGCTCGCGGTCGTGGGAGCGACCGGGGCCGTCGGCTCGGTCATGCTCACGATCCTCTCCCAACGCGCCGACGTCTGGGGCGAGATCCGCCTCGTCGCCTCCCCGCGCTCGGCCGGCCGCAAGCTGGCCGTGCGCGGCGAGGAGGTCGAGGTCGTAGCTCTCACGGAGGAGGCGTTCGACGGAGTCGACGTCGCGATGTTCGACGTCCCCGACGAGGTCGCCGCCCACTGGGCACCGGTCGCCGTCGCGAAGGGCGCGGTCGTCGTCGACAACTCCGGCGCCTTCCGGATGGACCCCGGCGTCCCCCTCGTAGTACCTGAGGTGAACCCGCACGCCGCCCGGGTCAGGCCGCGCGGCATCATCTCCAACCCCAACTGCACGACCCTGTCGATGATCGTCGCCCTGGGCGCGCTGCACGCCGAGTTCGGGCTGCGCGAGCTGGTGGTCTCGTCGTACCAGGCCGTCAGCGGGGCGGGGCGGGAAGGCGTCGAGACGCTGCGGCGGCAGTTGGCGCAGGTCGTAGGGGACGGGGGTACGGGAGGCGTAGGGGGAACCCTGGGTACTACCCCGGGAGACGTACGGAGGGTCGTAGGGGACGACACCGGGCCGTTCCCGGCGCCGATCGCGCTGAACGTCGTGCCGTGGGCCGGATCGCTCACCGAGGACGGCTGGTCGTCGGAGGAACGCAAGGTGCGGGACGAGTCCCGCAAGATCCTCGGGCTGCCGAAGCTGCCGGTCGCCGTCACCTGCGTCCGCGTCCCCGTCGTCACCACGCACTCCCTGACCGTGCACGCGCGCTTCCAGGACGAGGTCACGGTCCGCGGCGCCCGCGAGATCCTCGCCACCGCACCGGGCGTCGTGCTCTTCGACGACCCCGCGGCGGGGGAGTTCCCCACCCCGGCGGACGTCGTGGGCACCGACCCCACCTGGGTCGGCCGGGTCCGGCGCGCTCTCGACGACCCGACCGCGCTCGAACTCTTCGTCTGCGGCGACAACCTCCGCAAGGGCGCCGCCCTCAACACCGCGCAGCTCGCGGAACTGGTCGCCGCCGAGTGGACGTCCCGGCCCGGATCCCGGGCGGAGGGATCTCACCCGGAGTGAAAGCCGCTGGCCAGGGCCGGGTGGCTTTGTAGGATTCGGATCAGGACTGTGAGCCGGAAGACGGTCGCGCCGCCTTGTCCCCGGGCGGGTCGGCGTTCGAAGATTTTTCTCCCCGCCCACCGCAACCGCGCGGTGGGCGGGGAGCGTCTTTGCGGTCACCCTCTCCGGGTGCGCAGGCGTGTGACCACGGGCTGTAGCTGTCGGAAGCCTGTGTGGCGGGCGTGGGGACGCCCGTTTCGTATGGGGACACTTCCTATGGGACATAGGGAACATAGGGGAAGAGCGGGACGTATGAGGGTAGACGAGGGGGCGTGGGCCGACAGACGGCCGACCCCGCGACCCGGTGTGAGCGCCGGTGAAGAAACGATTCCGGTGACGGGGGTGCACGGGTATTACGGGTCGTACGGGTCCCCCGCGCCGGCCCGGCGCCGAAAAGTGACGGCCGACACGTACAACCCCGTCCGGGGTACGGGTGTCCAACTGGCGTGGCAGAGGTACTCGATTTCACAGCGGCGACCCGCGGCGCGGCACTGCGCCCGCCCCGCCGGACCGCCCGCCCCCGCATCGCC
>NZ_JBTYMC010000191.1:0-12971 GCF_054880855.1 Streptomyces sp. S6
CCCCCGCGCCTCGCACGCCCGCCGCGCCAGCTCGTCGACGACGACCACTTGCGTCGCCCAGCGCCTGCGCTGCCGCTCGTCCCGCGCGAGGCCCTCCGGGCGGGTGACACGGTCCCGGGCGGGGACGGCGTCGAGGAGGGCGTCCACCCGGGCGGTGGGGACGGTGTCGCCGGCGATGGTGGCGGCGAGGGGTGGGTGGTGATGGTGGTCGTGGGGGTGGGGCGGCGTGACGGCTGCGCCGTCCGAGGGCGGTACGACACCGCGCGCACCGCCTCCCGGCCCGGCCGGACCACCCGGCCCCGCCGGGACACTCGCCCCGGCCCCCGACTCCTCCCCGTTCACTCCGTCACCTCCACCACGACCGCCTCGGTGTACGCCACGCACCCGTGCCACCCGGCTTTCGCCAGCAGCCAGTACACCCCGGGCGCCACCGCCCCCGCGTCCACCTCGATCCCGCACTCCACGCTCTGTCCGGCGGGCACGGTGAACCCCTGGAGGCCGGGCGACACCCCCGCCCAGGTCCCCCACGCCGACACGGCCCACAGCTGCCCGTTCACCGGACCCCGGGTCGTGTTGCGCAGCAGCACCGGCACGGTCGTCCGCTCACCCCGCCGCACCCGGACCCGGTCCACGCCGAGGGACGTGTGCAGAGAGGGGCCGGGAGGCGGGCCGCCGGGGACGTCGACGGCGACGACGTCCTCGTACTCCTGGCCGCCGTGCCCCAGCCGTGCGGCGAGCCAGTGGCGGCCGGGGACGGCGTCCGGCGCGGGGACGATCCGGACCTCGGTGAGGCTGAAGCCGCCGGGGGCCAGGGCGTAGGGGACGACGGGCGGCTCGGCGGTCCAGCCGGCCGGGACGTCCAGGCGGACGGTGCCGGAGGCGGGCGCGTCCGTCAGCTCCGAGGAGACGCGCAGGGTCGCCGTGACCGGGCCGGCGGCCGTGAGGGCGGTGGGGGAGAGGTAGAGGGTGACGGGGAGGTTCCCGCGCGGGGCGGGGCCGGAGTTGTGCAGCCAGTACCGGGTGTAGACGGGCTGCGCGGGCTCGTGGACGGCGGGCAGGGCGACGGCCTCGGACGGGACGGCCGCCGAAACCGGCACCGCCATCACCGTCCCCACCTCGAACCCGCCGAGCCCGAACCCGACACCCCAGTCGGCCTCCAGCTCCTCCCCGGCCCGCTCCAGCACATCCGCCCGAGCCGCCGACGCCCACTCCACGGGCCCCGTCACGCGGGCCCGCACCGCGCGCCCCTCCACCTCGTGCACCCGCACGACGACCCCGAGCCCCGGATCCACGCCCTGCGACCCGCCCCGCGCGAGCGGCGATCCGACCGGTTTGAGCGCGTCCAGAAGCACCCGCCCCTCCGGCTCGACCGCGAACAGCGTCGCCGCCCGGGGCAGCCCCGTGTCCCCCTCGCCACCCGTCCGCACCCGCCCGCTCAGCGGCCGGTTGAACGCGTGCCCGGCCTGCGGCAGCCCCTGTGCACGCCAGTCACCGGGACCGGCGACGACGGCGTAGTCGAACGTGTGGGACCAGTGCTGGAGCTGGAACCCCGACCCGTCGGGCGCGGTCCGGCGCGGCGGATCGACCCAGATCCCGGACGGCCAGCCCGTGCAGGACCGCATGAGCGACATGTAGAGGTCACCCGAGGGCGTGACGACACACCCCGGCGTCCCCCGGTTCAGCACCGCGAAACTCCGCCCGTCCCACGCGTCCCCGGGCGGCAGCGCTTCCCCGCCACCTGCGGCGACGGCGCGGACGACGGCGTCCTCCAGGTCGGCGATCAGCGCGTCGACGGCCTTCGCGTCCTGCTCGGCGTCCGCGCCCGCGACGACCAGCAGCGGCAGCCGGTCCAGGTCGCGCAGGTCGGCGCCGGGCACGCACTCCTCGCGCAGGGAGGCGCGCGGCGCGACCCACACGGACGCGAGCCCGTCCTCGGCGAGCTGCCGGCGCAGTTCACGCGCGGCTGCCGGATCCCAGCCGAGCGCCTCGGCGACCAGCGCGTTGCGCTCGGGCCCGCCGACCGCGATCCGGACGTCCGGGAGGTTCGAGTCGACCTCCAGATCCCCGTACCGCTGCCCGCCCGCGACCGTCGAGGTCGCCGTGACCCCGGCGCGGACGAGCGCCGCGGCGAGCGGAGTGCCCAGCTCACCGGCGCTGTCCCAGTCCGGGTAGATCAACTCGGCGACACCGACGGCCCGTTCGCCCAGCAGGGAGCCGTTCGTGTCGTGCACGGCGACGCGGGCCGTCGAACCGAGCCCGAACCACGTGTTGACCGGGTTGTCGAGGGTCCAGGGGAATCGCTCGCTGTCGACGTCCACGAACCCGAAGCCGCGTCCGACGACCGCGTCCGCGACCTCGTGCACCGGCAGCCCGCCGCGCACGTCCGAGGGCCAGCGCACCCGGATCAGCCGGTCGGCGCCGTCGTACCCGTCGAGGGTCGTCGAGACGTCGAGCCGGTCGACGTCCGTCCACAGGGTGATGTGCTGCGTGTACCGGAAGAGCCCGAGGTCGCCGCGCACGGTGATCCGGGACCCGGCGGGGGAGGTCTCGACATCGATGTCGGCCGTGATGTCCCCGCTGCGCGCGGCGGTCGTCCCGGTGGGGGTGAGATGCCAGGGCCCCTCGCCGAAACGGGGGTGGCGCGCGTACTCCTCCTGCACGACGAGCTCGTTCCCGATCTCCCCGGCCCGCAGCAGCTCCCGCCCGTCCTCGGCGAGCGCCCGCAGGCTGGAGATCCCGCCGCCGCGCGCCGGGTCGACGGTCACCTCGTAGTGGGCGTTGCGGATCGTCGTCCCGCCCTGAGCCGTCCAGCCCGGCACCGAACCGTCCGCCAGGGAAAGGGCCTTGAGGCCCATGCCGGGGATGTCCGGTACGACGACGCTGAGTCGGCCGTCCTCGCGCACGGCGGGCAGGGGGAGGCCGGTGACGTCCAGCGGGACGAGCCCCGGGTCGTCGACCGTGAGGACGTCGTGCCGCTTCCAGGTCGCCGAGTTGAACACCACCAGGTCCGGGGCGCCGCCGGGCAGCGGGACGACCTCGGCGGCGAGCGCGTCGGTCGCGTCCGCGTGGACCTCACGTGCCAGGTCGAACAACTCCCGCCAGCCGGTGAGGAGATCGACGTACACCTGGTCCGACTCGGAGCCGGTGATCGCGTCGTGGTGGGCGCCGTAGACCAGTTGGCGCCACGCCTTGTCGAGGGCGGCGTCCGGGTAGGGGTGCCCGGTGAGGAGGGTGGCGAGCGTCGCCCAGGACTCGGCGTCCGACAGGAGCGACTCGCCGTACCGCTGGGCCTGCTTGGTGTCGATGTAGGAGACGTCCTTGCCGGTGTAGACCGGGTTCATGTCCCGGGTCTGCGGCGAGGCGACCCGGCCCTCGCGCTCCAGCTCGGCGCGGACGGCGGCGAAGAAGTCGCGGGGGATGCCGCTGACGAACCTCGGCCAGACGTAACGGGCGTTCCAGTCCCGGTGGATGCCCATCACCCAGCGGCACGGCGGCGCGTAGTCACCGCCGACCGGCAGCATCACGTTCTTCGTGAGCGCGACCTTCTTCAGCCCCTTGAAGAGCTTCAGCGCCGCCTGCTCGGCCTCGGGGAGCGTGGGCGCGTTGTCGATGGCCCAGCCGGCGCCGTAGTGGTTCACCATGTACGCCGTCAGCAGGCCCCGCCCCGAGGGGGCGATCCAGTTGAACTCCGCCTGGAACTGCATGCGTTGGGGGTCGCGGGGTTCCTCGCCGAACACCGACAGGGTCGGCCCCCACTGGTGGAACGGGCCGCGTGCCCAGGAGCTGGTGGTGATGTCCGCGTCCGCCATCAGGGCCGGGAACTGCGGGTCGTGGCCGAACGCGTCCAACTGCCAGGCGGTGTCGGGGGTGGCGCCCATGATGCCGCGCTGGAAGCCGTCCCCGTACAGCGCGTTGCGGACGGTCGCCTCGGCGCCGGTCAGGTTGGTGTTGGGCTCGTTGTAGGTGCCGCCCATCAGCTCGACGCGCCCGGTGCGGATCAACTCCCGCAGGAACGCCCGCTCTTCGGGGAAGGAGTCCCAGTACGGCTTGAGGTAGTCGACCTCCGCGAGGACGAACGTGTACGCCGGATCACGCCGCGCGAGGTCGCAGTGCGCGCGCACCAGGCTCATCCCGGACTGGCCGCGCGAGTCGAAGGTGCGGGCCGGCAGGCCGCTGGACGCGGGGTCGTCGGCGACGTCCCAGGTCTCCGTGTAGGCGGCCTGCGTGTTCCACCAGACGGGGTCGTAGTGGAAGTGGCTGACCATGAACATCGTCCAGCCGGGCTCGGCGGCGGTGAACTCGGCCGTGTGCCGGACGCTCGCCCCGCCCTCCTCGGCCTTTGCGACGACGGTGATCTCGCGCTTGTCGCCGGGGGCGAGGCCCTCGGCGGTCACGGGTATCTCGGCGCGGACGGTGCCGTCCTCGCCGACGGTGACGAGCGGCTCCTCGACGCCGTGGACGCCGTCGCCCGCCAGCGTCAGCCGGACCAGCCGTCCGGGGTCGTGCCCGATCTCGACGGCCACCACCTGACGGGGGTGCTCGGCGGTACCGGTGAACAGCTCGGTCGACTCGACGGAGATGACACGCATGGGGCTCCTACGGGAGGTCGAGGGAGCCTCATAGTGGCATCGCGCGGTGGTTCAATCAACCACTTCTGTGCACCGATGTTGGTTCATTCATGCGTGATCAGCGGGTGCGCCGCGCCTTCACCGCGTGCTGCGGACCGATGTGGTCGGTCAGCGCGAGCGAGGCGCTGGCCCGCTGGTAGGAGAGCTGCGCGACCCGTACGTACAGGCAGTCCACGATCATCAGCACCGAGTGCCGGCCCCCGATGCTGCCGGTGCGGAAACTCGTCTCGGACGTGGCCGAGATCAGCCGGACGTCGGCGGTGCGGGCCAGCGGCGAGCGCGGGTCGGTCGTCAGCGCGATCGTCGTCGCGCCCCGCTCCTTCGCCATCTCGAACGGCTCCAGCGTCTCCCGCGTCGACCCCGAGTGCGAGATGCCGATCGCCACGTCCGCCGGGGTCAGCAGGGCCGCCGAGGTCGCCGCGCCGTGCACCTCCGTCCAGCCGCGCACCGCGCAGCCGATCCGGAACAGCCGCGTCTCCGTCTCCTGGGCGACCGCGCCGCTGCCGCCCACGCCGTACACGTCGATCCTGCGGGCCCTGGCCAGGGCCTGGGCGCCGCGTTCCAGGGCGTCCAGGTCGATGCGGTCCACGGTCTGCTGGATCGCCCGCAGGTCGGCGCCGCCGACCACCTGCACGACCCGCTCCAGGCTGTCGTCCGGCGAGATGTCCGGGCCGATCTCGGCCGTCCCCCAGTCCGAGGCCTCACCCCGGCCGCGCTCCTGGGCCAGTTCGATCAGCAGGTGCTGGTAGGAGTCCAGGCCGATCGCCCGGCAGAACCGGGTCACCGTCGCCTGCGAGGTGCCGGTGCGGCGGCCCAGCTCGGCCGCCGAACAGTGCGTGACGGCGGCCGGATCCTCCAGGATCAGCTCGCCGACCTTCCTCAGGGAGCCGGCCAGCCGGGGCAGCTCGGTGCGGATCAGTGTGGTGACGTCGGTCGTGGGCATGCAGAGAAGGTATCAGCCACCGACTGACCGGTCGGATGAATACCAGGACCGGAGTGCACACCGCATTGCCCCTGAACCGGTCTCTGTGATTTATTGATTCACCTGTTTGCTAGATCAGGGTGGTTTGAGCCATCGTTCCAGTGGGGAGTGCCCAGGTGACCGTCGAGTCCGCCAACGCGTCCGTGAACGCGGAACGCTTCGCCGAAGAGGGACTTGCCACCCTCTCCCGTCTCGTTGGGACCGCGGGTCCCGACATCTCCCGGGCCGCCGCCCTCATCGCGGACTGCGTCCGCACGGACGGGGTGATCCAGGCGTTCGGCTCCGGGCACTCCCAGGCGCTCGTGCTCGAACTCGCGGGCCGCGCGGGCGGGTTCGTGCCGACGAACCGGCTCTCCGTCGCCGACCTCGTCCTGTTCGGCGGGGACGCGCCCAGCGCCCTCGACGACCCCCTGCTCGAACGCGAACCCGGCATCGCCGCCCGCCTCTACGACCTCGCCGCACCCCGGTCCCAGGACCTCTTCGTGATCATCTCCAACTCCGGCGTCAACAACATCATCGTGGAGATGGCCATCCAGGCGAAGGAGCACGGGCACAAGCTCCTCGCCATCACGTCCCTCGCGCACACCAACGCGGTCGAGGCGAAGCACCCCAGCGGCAAGAAGCTGGCCGATCTCGCCGACGTGGTGCTGGACAACGCGGCGCCGCGCGGGGACGCGCTGCTGCCGCTGCCGGACGGAGGGGCGGTGTGCGCGCTGTCGACGCTGACCGGGGTGATGCTGGTGCAGATGGCGGTGGCCGAGGCGGCGGGGCAGTTGATCGCGTCGGGGGACCGGCCGCCGGTGTACGTGTCGGCGAACGTCCCGGGGGGATTCGAGGGGAACCTGGAGCTGGAGAAGAAGTACGAGGGACGGATCCGCCGTACCGCCAGCTGAACTGCCGAAAGGGCCGCCATGGACATGGCGGCCCTTTCGTGTGCTCACTACTTCACCGGCACCCCCGTGACGGTCGCCGCCAACGGATACGCCCCCGTCGGCAACGGCGTCCCGGTCCTGCCGGTCCCCGTGTTCACCGGCACCAGCCGGTTCTCGTCCGCAGTCGTCACGTACACCGTGCCCCCGTTCCAGTCGGGCGTGACGTCGAAGGCGGAGCGGCCCACCGTCACCGGCGTGCCCGGGGCCCCGGTCACCGTGTCGACCGGCGTGACCGTGCTGCCCGTGCTGGCGCTGACCCAGAGGGTGCGGGAGTCGGGGGAGAGGGCGAGGCCGTACGCCTGGCCGGTGACGAGGAAGGCGGGGCGGACGGTGTTCGTGGTGGTGTCGATCGGGGTGACGGACGAGCCGCCGGAGTTGGCGACGTAGACCGTCCTGCCGTCCGGGGAGGCGACGACGTTGAAGGGGCGGGGGCCCACTCCGATCGCCTTGCCCGGTTTGGCCGTTGACAGGTCCACCGGCGTCACCGTGTTGTCCTGGATGTTGGGGACGTACAGGGTCTTGCCGTCGGGAGTGACTGCCAGGTTCTCCGGCCCCCGGCCCACCTTGACCGGCGTGCCGGGCTTCAGGGTCGCCGTGTCGATGGACTGCACTGTGCCGTCCGTGTAGTTGGCGACCCACAGGGTCTTGCCGTCCGGCGTGAGGGCGAGGCCCGCCGGGACCTTGCCGACGGGGACGTTCGCGGTGACCGTGCCGGCGGGGACGTCGATGACGCTGACCGTGTTCGAGCCCTGGTTCGCCGCGTAGGCGGTGCGGCCGTCCGAACTCACGATCACCTCACCGGGGTTGGCGCCGGTCTTGATCTCGGTGCTCGTGCCCGACGCGAGGTCGATCGAACTGACCGACGCGCCGCTGAAGTCGGCGGTGAGCGCGCGCGGCGTGCCGGTGCCGTCGGTGACCTGGACGGGCAGGGTGCGCGGGAGGGCGCCGGTGACGTTGAGCGAGCGGACGCCGGGGGCGGCGGTCGCGCCGGCCGTGAGGGTGACCGTGGCCGTGGTGCCGGTGCCGCTGGAGGGCGTCGCGGTGAGCCCCGCCGGGACGGTCAACTGCCAGGGCACGGACGCCGAGAACGTCAGCCTCACCGTCGTCGAGGCACCCGGCCTGAGCGAGACGGACGTCGGGGAGAAGGCGGCGTCGGGGCCGGGGGCGGGAGCGTTCTCCAGGACCGTGCGGTACAGGAACTGGTCCATGACGCCGGGCGAGACCTGCTGCGGGACGGCGTCGAGAGCCACCCGCTCGGCCTGGAGGCGGCTGAAGTACCGGGCCACGGCGTCGGCGTCACCGGCCTGGTGGGCCGCCAGCAGGTCCAGCGCGGTCAGCCCGGCGGTGCCGTACGCGCCCAGCTTGTCCAGCCAGGCCGAACTCTCCTTCAGGAAACCGGGGTTGGCGAGACGGGCGCGCAACTGCGCCGGGGTCGCCGCCATGTCGGTGAAGTAGGCGCGCAACGGCTTCGCGTCGCCCGTCGCGCGGAAGTCGGCGATGAGCTTCGCCAGGGTCGGGGACTCGGTCCTGTTCAGGGCGGAGGAGTAGCTGTTCTCCGCGAAGATCCGCAGCCAGTGCTCCGCCGCCGCCCCGCCGAGGTCGCGGACGGAGGCGAGGAACGCCTTGCGGGGGTCGTAGGCGTGCGGGTTCCAGAGGTAGGCGGCCGAGGTGAACAGAGCCAGCTTGCTGGCCTCGGCCTGGACCATCGGGTTGGCGGTGACGCCGATCGCGGCGGTCGCCACGCCGGGTTCGCGGCCGGTGTAGGGGCCGAGGAGGAGACGGCTGGTGACGTAGTCGTTCACCGGGTAGTTGTCCCAGATCAGCACCGGGTGGCCGTACAGCTCGCGGGCCCGCCGGGTCTGGGCGGTGGTGATGACCGCGGGGATCGTGGCGGTGCCGGTCCACTCGACGACGACGTCCTTGCCGAGGTGCTCGCGCAGCGCCGTCTTGTACGGGCTGTCGGCGAGGTCGTTGTACTCGGTGGGGACCATCTCCAGCGGGCCGAGCCCCGGCCGGTCCTTGCCGAACGCCGCCCACGCCTCGTTCAGCAGGTACGACTGGGCGGTACCGGCGGCGGCGCCGCCCGTGCCGAACTTCGCCTCGTCGGCGGGGCAGTTCCACTTCGTGTAGCTGATGTCGTCCAGCGGGATCGCGAAGGACCGCACGCCGATGTCGTACAGCGAGGCGAACTTCTTCACCAGGGCCGCGATGTCGGCGGCCGAGGAGTAGCAGACCGAGAGGCCGGGGGAGAGGGCGTAGGTGAAGCGGACGTGGTTGCCGGCCGCCCGGTCGGCCAGCTCCTTGAGCTGCGCGAGAGCGGCGGGCGGGTACTCGTCGCGCCAGCGCGCCCTCAAGTAGGCGTCGTTCTTGGGGGAGTAGACGTACACGTTCTGCTTCGTACGGCCGTAGAAGTCGAGTTGGGCCAGCCGGTCGGCGTGCGACCAGGGTGCGCCGTAGAACCCCTCGATGGCGCCCCGCAGGCCGGCGGCCGGCCAGTCGCGGACCGTGACGTCGGGCAGACGGCGGCCGGTGAGGAGCTGGCGGAGGGTCTGGGCGGCATAGAACGTGCCGGCGGCGCCCGCGCCGGAGAGGGCGAGAGTGCCTCGGCCCGAGGCGAGGACGTAGCCCTCGGCGGGCAGACCGGTGGGGGAGGGGGCGTGCAGGCGGCGCAGGGCGCGGGCCGTGTCGGGGTTCTCGGCGGGGCCGCCGAGGTACACCGTGAGAGCGGCCGGCGGCGGCTGGGTGCCCGCCCGGACGGTGACGAAGCGGTCGGCGCCGGCTTTGCGCAAGACCGCCTCCACGAGGCGTCGGGCGGCGGGGTCGGTGTGCTCGCCGACGACCTCGACGACCCGGGAGGGGACGGTGCGGGCGCCCGCGCCCGGCGTGATGTGCTGCGGGGTCGGCCACACCTGGGGGAGCGGGGTGGGGAGGGGGGCCGCGGAGGTGGGGGGAGGGGTGGGAAGCGTCAGCCCGAAGGCCAGCAGCAGGGCGAGAGGGAGCCGCCTGCGTAGCGCATGGGTGAATGGATCCATCGGCGCATCGTAATGAAGCCGAATCAATCATTCAATGGCGACGCGTGCGGGGTACGGGTGATTCAGGCCGCCTCCCGCCCTGCTCCTGCTGTTCCTACTCCGGCGGCGTGGGCATGTCCGGGGAGCGGTACATCGCCTGGACGTCGATCTCCAGCTGGATCGTCGGGCCGACCACCGCGATCCCCCGGGCCAGCATGGAGCGCCAGTTGAGGGTGTAGTCCTCGCGGTGCAGCTCGGTGGTGGCGAGGGCGGCGCAGCGCAACTCCTCGCCGTAACCGCCGTTGACCGTACCGAGGTAGGTCGTGTCGAGGTTCACCGAGCGGCTCACGCCGTGCATGGTGAGGGTGCCCTGGACGACCCACTTGGTGCCGCCCCGGTAGGCGAACCGGGTGCTGCGGAAGTCGATGTACGGATAGCGCTCGACGTCGAGGAAGTCGGCCGAACGCAGGTGGTTGTCACGCGTGTTGTTGCCGGTGTTGATGCTGTCCGCGTGGATGCGGACCTGGACGCTGGACTCACCCATGTCCTGCGTGACGCGTATCGCCCCGTCGAACCGCTCGAACCGCCCGTGCACATGGGCCATCCCGACGTGCTTGGCGATGAAGCGGATCGCCGTGTGGGGCGGGTCGAACGCCCACCCGCCCGGCGGCGGCAGCGGGAGCTGGCGTGCGGGCTGGAGCCGGACGAGACCCGGCGCCGGGCTGTGCCCGCCGATCACCTCGACCGTCTCCCGGTGCGGGTTCAGCCCCTCTGCGATCGCGAGCATGCTGTAACGGCCGGGGGGCAGGACGGCGACGAAGAACCCGTAGGGGTCCGTGATGCCGCGCGCGGCCACCTGGTGCGAGTCGAGCGCGGTGATCGTCACCTCGACCGCGCCCATCGGCTGGTCCACGGGGTCGACGATCGTCCACCCGACCGAGCCCGCACCCGCCGGCAGCGCGAGCCGCAGCCCGCTGTCAGCCGCCGCCGCGCCCTTGTCCCGTCGGCGCCGGAGCAGTCCGAGGGCCATGTTGTGTCACCTTCCGCAGTTCCTGAATATGTTGCGCGAGCCCGTCACGGCACTCCCGGTCCCGCGAGTGTGCCGTGCCCCCGTCACGGCACGCGAATCCCCCACGCGCACGCGCCGGCCGTCCCCACGGCCGACTCCACCATGCGCCCCCGCACCCCCGGACCGCCCCGCGTCCCCGTCTCCTCCACATGTCGTGCCCGAACTCCCCGCGCCTCGCCGGACGTTCGGGCACGAGTCGATCCCCTCAGCCGCGCCCGAGGACCCGCCCGAGCGCCTCCGACAACCGCTGTCCGGCGTCCTGCGCGGCCTCCGGGTGGCGGTACGCGACATAGCCGTCCGGCCGGACGAGCAGCACGCCCGCGTCGGTGATCTCACGCAGCCGCGCCCAGTCGCCGTACGGGTCCTCGTACTCCCGGCCGGGGCCGATCACCACGCAGGCCAGCCCCAGCTCGGCCGCAGCGGCTGCCCAGCCGTCGCCGCCGATACCGGTCAGCACCGTGAACCGGCCCTTGCCGACCGTGTCCAGCGTGGACAGGGTGCGGGTGCCGGAGGTGAGCCAGGCGTGCGGGAGCTTCGCACCCGGGCGGGAGGACGGCTGGTGGTGCAGCTCCGGGTCCCGGTCGAACCCGGGGTCGGGGGTGCCGTCCGGGACGACCGCGTCCGACGCGTAGCGCTGGTTCAGATCGACGCCGTGCGCGTTGAACTCGTACGCCTTGAACGCGATCGCCTCCCGCAGCCGCTCCCGGCGCTTCTCCGCCGCCGCGCCCGTGTCCTTGCGGGAGTCCATGTTGGCGCGCAACTGCTCCGGGGTCTGCGGGGTGAGCAGGTCGAGCGCCTCGAACACGGGGGCGGTCTCGCCGATCGACCGGTTCGCGCGGGTCACGATCTGCTTCCCGACCGGGGCGCGCTCGGCGGTGTAGGTGTCGAGGAGCTTCGGGCCCGCCGTGCCCTCCAGCACCAGCTTCAGCTTCCACGCCAGGTTGTAGGCGTCCTGGATGGAGGTGTTGGAGCCGAGCCCGTTGGACGGCGGGTGCCGGTGCACGGCGTCCCCGGCACAGAACACGCGCCCGTTGGAGTAGGTCTCCGCGTACAGGTCGTTCACCGTCCACGCGGACGACGACTTGATCGTCACCGGGATCTCGTCGTCACCGATCAGCTTGCGGACGACCGACTCCGCGTACTCCGTGGTCAGGTCGGGGGCGCCCGCCGTCACGTCGTAGCCCCACACGATCATCCACTCGTTCCACGCCCGCACACAGCGCACCAGGCCCGCGCCGATGCCGCCGACCGTCGCGCCAGGGGTGAGGACCCAGAACAGGGTGGACGGGCGGTGGGCGGTGTACTTCGTGAGGTCCGCGTCGAAGACGATGTTGATGCTGCCGGCCACGCCCATCCGGCCCACCGTCGGCAGCCCGGCGTCCTCGGCGACCTGCGAACGGCCGCCGTCCGCGCCGATCAGGTACTTCGCGCGGATCGTGTACTCGTCGCCGCGCACCCGGTCCTCGACGGTGACCGTGACGCCGTCCTCGTCCTGGACGAACGACTTGTAGACCGTGCTGTAGCGGAAGACCGTGCCGCGCGCGATCGCCGCGTCGACCAGGACCGGCTCCATCAGGTGCTGCGGCATGTCGCACATGCGGGTGGGGCTCGCGAGGTCGTGCGCGGCCTGGACGAGGGGGTCGTTGCCCCAGGACCGCAGCCGGCCCAGCTCCTCGCCGGCGAGGCTCGTGCAGAACGTGGTGTTGCCCATCAGGTGCTGGGGGGTGGCCTGCGCGATCACCTCGTCCTCGACGCCGAGGTCCCGCAGGACCTCCATCGTCCGCTGGTTGGTGATGTGCGCGCGCGGCGTGTCCGCGAGGCTCGCATACCGGGTGACGACCATGTTCGCCACGCCGTAGGTGCTCAGCGCGAGGGCGGCCGAGGCGCCGGCGGGGCCGCTGCCCACGATGAGGACGTCGGTGACGACATCGGGCTCGACGGTGTGCACGGGGACGCTCCGAGGGAAGAGAGGGGGATCTTCCAAGATCATGAGCCGCGACGGAAACGAACGGGTGTCTCAATCCGAGACACATGTGGAGGCCCGGAAAAGGGAAGCGGCCTCGCGGAAACGACGTTCACCCCTTACCATTCGTTGCCCCTTCAACCGTTGCCGGTACGGTGAACAGTGCCATGACGACCACAGAACACCTCCCGATCCTCACTCGCATCCGCGACGCCCGGAAACGCTTCCTGGCGGGCGGACCCGTACCCGAAGGGGTCCCGGAGGACGTCGTCTCCGCCTGGCGCCGCGCCCGCTTCCACGGGGTACGGCACGACGCGACCGGCGAGGAACCGCAGCCCGCGAGCGCCGGCCCGCTGCTGGAGGCGGCCAGCCCCGTCCTCGACCGG
>NZ_JBTYMC010000192.1:0-12952 GCF_054880855.1 Streptomyces sp. S6
GCGGCGCCGGGCGCGGCGAGCGCGGGCAGGCCGAGGGCGAGCAGGGTCACGGCGAGCGCGGAAGTGGCGCGGGAGGTGCGGGTGCGGGGCATGCGGGCCGGTCCTTAAACAGGTCGGGGACGGTAGGACGCCGACCCGGGAGACCCCCGATCGGCGTACGCCCATCCCAGCACCCACCCCGATCCCCCACCCGCACCACACGCGTACGATCACCTCACTGGCGGAGCACCCGTGACACGCACCGGAACGTTTCTCCGACACCCCCCGCGCGCGGGGAACGCCGGACGGCGGCGAGGGCCTCACCGTGCACAGGCACCCGGCCCGGCCGCCCCCCGGCAACTCCCTCAGGCCACCGCCGAGATCCGCATCTTGATGTCGTCCGGCGACAGCGCGCCCTTCGCGGTCACGTGGTCCCCGGAGGACTCCCCGCGCAGCCGGCGTCCGATCCACGGCACGAGGTACTCCCGGGCCCAGTGGACGTCGTCGCGGCGGTCTTCCAGGGTGCCGCGCGGCGGGAGGGCGGGCCAGGGCTGCTCGGGGTCGGCGGGGACGTCGAGGCCGAGAGTCTGGCCGGCGCGCAGGGCGACCCGGGTGTGCCCGTCGGCCGAGAGGTGGAGGCGGTCGTCGTCCCACGCCCTGCGGTCCTGGACGGAGCGCAGGGACCAGAGGTCGAGGACGGGACAGCCGTACCGGTCGGCGATGGCCCGGACATGCATGTTGTAGGTCGCGATCTTGCCGCGGAGGTGTTTGAGGACCGGCATCTGCCGGGTGTCGAAGCCGGTCGTCACCATCACGGTGCCCGCCGCCGAGGTCATCTGCGCGACGGCCGGCTCGAACCGCTCCGCGACCTCGTCGGGGTCGCTGCCGGGGCGCAGGATGTCGTTGCCGCCCGCGCACAGGGACACCAGGTCGGGGGCCATCGCGGCGGCCTGGGGAAGCTGGTCGGCCACGACCTGGTCGAGGAGCTTCCCGCGCACCGCCAGGTTGGCGTAGGTGAAGTCGCCCTCGGGTCTGAGGTCCGCGAGGAGCACCGCGAACCGGTCGGCCCAGCCCACGAACGCCCCGTCGGGGCCGGGATCGCCGACGCCTTCGGTGAAGCTGTCCCCCACCGCCACGTACGACCCGATCATCACTGTCTTGCTGTCACTGTTCGAATCGTCTGCCACGACAGACCATGATTCACCTTCGAATGTGACCTACGCGACCGTAATAAAGGGTTGACGGGCGGTGAGATAAGCCACCCTCAAAGACTTGCCCAATCCGGGAATAAAGGAGCGCCCCACCGGTGTCGGTGCTGGACGGACCGTCAGACGGAGACGCCGTGCGAGCGGAGGTAGGCCAGCGGGTCGATGTCCGAGCCGTAGTCCGGGGTGGTGCGCATCTCGAAGTGGAGGTGCGGCCCGGTCACGTTGCCCGTGGAGCCCGAGTAGCCGATCGTCTGCCCCTCGCCGACGCTCTGACCGGCCGAGACGGACAGGGACGACAGGTGCGCGTACTGCGCGTAGTAGCCGTCCGCGAGCCGGATGACGACCTGGTTGCCGTACGCCCCGCCCCAGCCCGCCGAGACGACGGTCCCGGAGCCGACGGCCCGCAGCGTGGTGCCCGACGGGACGACGAAGTCGACGCCCGTGTGGTAGCCGCTGGACCACATGCTGCCCGCGACGCGGTAGCCGGTGCCGATGACCGCGCCCTGCACCGGCAGGGTGAAGCCGGAGGAGGACGACACGCTCCCGCCGCCGCCCGCCTTCGAGGAGGAGCGGGTGGACGCCTGGCTGTCCTGGGAGCCCTGCGAGCTCCGCGACTCCTGAGCCTTCTGGGACGACCGCTGCGAGGAGCGGGAGGACTGCGACGACGGGGAGGAGCCCGTGGAACCGCCGCCCGCCGCCTTCGCGCCCAGCGTCAGCCGCAGCCCGGGGTGGATCAGGGACGGGTCGGAGCCGACGGCGTCCCGGTTGTCCCGGTAGATCCGCTGCCAGCCCCCGGCGACGTTCTGCTCCTCGGCGATCTTCGACAGGTAGTCGCCGGAGCGGACCGTGTAGACGGCCGCCGTCCTGCGGGTGGTGGGCGCCGAAACCGGGGTCACCGGGGCGGACTTGACGGTCTGTCCGGGGAGGGAGTCGACGGTGGCCGCGGCGGCGGAGGGGCCGGCCGCGGACGTCGTCTGGGCGTGTGCCCCGGTGGCCCCGATGAGCGGGAGCGCGATGGCCGCGCCACCCGTTCCGGCGACGGCGAGCGAACGCGAGAAGCGAGGCGGCTTCGGGCGGCGGTGCTTACCCCTGGCGGGCATGGAATTCCTCTCCTGCGCCTGCGAGGTGAGCTGTCGGGTGCGGGCAGGAGATGCCCGGCCGCACGGATGCGGCTTTACCCCTAGCCTCTTCCGGAAGACCGGAACAGGCGGTGATTCCTGTGGGTCCCCCGCTCCTGCCGTTTCGCGGTGTGGGTGGGTGCGGTTCCGGGCGGTGGCAGGATTCGGCGTCCGTCCGGATTGCTGGTGAACGTAGGCGACGCGGACTCACGATCACAAGCAGAAGTTGTGTGTGAATTCCCGGCCGTCGATTCGCCACGAGGTTCACGGGCCGTCCGCAGTGCGGACACAACCGGCCCGCATGCCCTATCTCCCTTGAAAACCGCACCGATCGCGTGAACATGACGCGTGACTCAGGGCCAGGAATATGACCCTGGTCACACGTCCGACGTAAGGCGTTTCTTACTCCAGAACGAGACGGATTTAAATCCGCCAATTCGGACAGAAACCTCAGATGCGGCGCAGCCGGAATACCGCCGCGTCCAGATCACCCGTCAATCCGGTCCGCAGCCCGTGATGCGCCAGTACCGCACCCCGGTGAATTTCGCCCGTTTCAAGGCATTCGTACGATGCCGTCGTGTCGATCCCCCGCAGCCGCACCGCGGGAACGGGCTCCCCGTAGTGCTGGGACTGGAGCCAGGCGAGGACGACCGTGTCGTCCCCGCGCACGTACTGCACGGCGCTGAGACCGCCCTCAGGGGCGCGCAGCCGGTGCAGGTCGCCGTGCTGGACCACGGGCCGGATCTTTTTGTAGAGCTCCACCCACTCCCGCGCCTCGGCCAGCTCCGCGTCGGTCCACTCGGAGAGGTCGCCGCCGACCCCGAGCACCCCGGCGAAGGAGCTGACGAACCGGAACTTCAGCGAGCTGACCCGGTGGTTGAGCTGGGTGTTGGGGCTGTCGGTGACCCAGGCGGCCATCACGCGCGCGGGGTGGACCTGGCTGAAGCCGTGCTGGATGGCGAGCCGGTCCAGCGGGTCGGTGTTGTCGGAGGTCCACACCTGGTCGGTACGGCTCAGGATGCCGAGGTCGATCCGCCCGCCGCCGCCCGAGCAGGACTCGAAGGCGACCCCGGGGTGCTTGGCGCGCAGCCGGTCCAGGAGCGCGTACAGCGCGCGCACGTGGTCGACCCACAGGCGCTGCGGGTAGGGGTCGCCAGGCCAGCCGGCGTCGGTGAAGCAGCGGTTGAAGTCCCACTTCACGTAGTCGATCGGGGCGCTGGACAGCAGCGTGTCGAGGCGCTCCCAGAGGTACTCCTGGACGTCCTCGCGCGCAAGGTTGAGCATCAGCTGGTTGCGGAACTCCGTGCGTGTGCGGCCCTCCTGGAACTGCACCCAGTCGGGGTGCGCGCGGTAGAGGTCGCTGTCCGGGTTGACCATCTCGGGCTCGACCCAGATGCCGAACTGCATGCCGAGGCCGTGCACCTGGTCGGCGAGCGGCTTGAGGCCCTGGGGGAAACGGTCGGGGTTGGGCGTC
Organism: Streptomyces sp. S6; assembly: GCF_054880855.1. Lineage (NCBI taxonomy): Bacteria > Bacillati > Actinomycetota > Actinomycetes > Kitasatosporales > Streptomycetaceae > Streptomyces > Streptomyces sp. S6. The sequence continues at coordinate 3,780 of NZ_JBTYMC010000192.1, forward strand.
CAGTCGCCGAGGCCCGCGCGGTCGCTGGTGCGCGCCCCGAACCAGCCGTCGTCGACGACGAACAGTTCGACGCCGATGTCGGCCGCCCGGCGCGCGAGGACGAGCTGCTGCTCCTCGGAGATGTCGAAGGTGGTCGCCTCCCAGGAGTTGAACAGCACCGGGCGGTCCTGCGCGGCGTCCGGGATCACGTGCTCGCGCTGGTAGGCGTGCCAGGCGCGGCTGGCGCCGCCGAAGCCGCCGTCGCTCCACAGGGCGGCGAAGACGGGGGTGGTGAAGGAGTCGCCGTCGGCGAGGAGCAGGAGGCCCGACTCGTCGTGTCCGGCGCCGCCGGTGATCTGCACGCGCGCGTCGGGGAGCTGGGCGACGGCGATCCGCCAGGAGCCGGACCAGCCGAGGGCGGCGGTGTAGACCTCGCCGCGCTCCTCGGTGGCGTCGGTGTCGAGGGCGACCCAGGGCAGGTGCGGGTGGCCGGTGTGGCCCCGGCGGCTGCCGATGATCTTCTCGCCGTAGGTCAGGCGCGACCGCGTGAGGCGGGACTCGGCGGCCCAGCGGCCGTGCAGCTGGGACAGGCGCCAGTGCTCGCGGTGCGGCAGCGTCCAGGTCGCGGAGTCGGCGCGCAGCAGCTCCAGCGCCTCGTCCCCGTCGTTCCCGAGGACCGCCCAGCGCTCGACGACGTCCCCGCGCATCCGGTAGTGCAGGGTGACGGTCAGTCCGCCGTCGCGGAACGTGAGCCGGAGTTCGCCACCCTCCGCGTCGTACGCCTCGAAGGCCCACTCCGTGCCCCGGCGCGCGGGGGTGCGCACGGAGAGCGCCGGGCGCGTGAAGCGGGGGCCGCCCTCCACCGGGTACTCCTCGCGGCCGTCCAGCGCGGACTCGAAGGAGGAGCCGTGGGGCAGCGGGACGGCGGCCAGGGCCTCCGCGTCCGCGAGGGTGATCGCCGGTCCCCAGTGGAGGTGCAGCAGTTCGCCGCGCTCGGTGAGGTGGAGGGCGTAACTGCTCGTGGGGCCCGAAAGGACCCACGTACGCCCGTTCTCAGCGGTTTCCAGCATCAGACCCTCACACGATCGAAAATCGTATAGAACACATACGAACAGGTTTCACCAGACGGAAACATCATCGGGGGTCGCGGGGCCACCGGCAACGCCTGTGGACAACTCATGGCCCGTCACACCCATGTCGTATCGTCGACAGCGTGTCCCACCGGCCCTTTCGCAGCCGCGCCGGACCGGGACCGACTGGGAGGGAGACCCCGTGACGCAGCAGATCCCCTCGACCGAACCCGAGCTGGCAGGCGTCCGCAATTTCCGTGACGTGGGCGGCCTGCCGACGGCCGACGGGCGCCGGGTGCGCCACGGCGTGCTGTACCGCAGCGGCCATCTGGCGCACGCGACCGAGGAGGACACCGCGTTCCTGGCCTCCCTCGGACTGCACACGGTCTTCGACTTCCGCAACTCCGCGGACCAGAAGCTGGAGGGCCCGGACGTCGAGCTGCCGGGCACACGGAACGTGAACCTGCCGCTGTCGGACCCGGCGGACGGCGCGGAGTTCTGGAAGATGGTCCGCGACGGCGAGATCGAGCAGTTGCGCGAGATCCTCAGCGACGGCCGGGCCGCGGACCGCATGATCGCCTCCTACCGCGCGATCATCAGGACCCGCACCCCGGAGCACTCCCAGGTGCTGGCCGCCCTAGCCGAGGACAGCGCGCCCGCCCTCATGCACTGCGCGGCCGGCAAGGACCGCGCGGGCCTGTCCATAGCCGTGACGCTCCTCGCCCTCGGCGTGGAGCGTGAGGCGATCGTCGCGGACTACCTGGAGTCGAACGCGACGCACCGCCGCTACCGGCTGCGCCGCTCCGACGGCTCGGCCCCGCCCGCCCGCTCCCCCGAGGTCACCGAGCTGCTCAGCCCTCTGTTCGACGCCCGCGCGGAGTACCTCCAGGCGGCGTTCGACGCGATCGACGAGCACTGGGGCTCGGTGGAGGCGTATCTGGAGCAGGGTCTCGGGGTGACGCCGCAGATGCGCGCCCGCCTCAAGGGCCGCTTCCTGGATTGACTACTGCTGCCGCGCCCCCATCTCGAAGAGGAACCAGATGAACAGGGCGAGGACGTGCCCGCCGACGACGTAGACGAGCAGCCTGATCCACAGGGCGCGCGGGAAGCGTTCCTCACGGTTGTCGGTCATGGGGTCTCTCCAGGGGTGGGGCCCAGGCACAGGGCGGCCGTGGGGCTCTGCAACAGGGTGTGGACGAAGAGGAGGTCGACGCCGGGCGCGTCGCGCGCGGCGATGCGGTGCGGGGTCAGCGAGTCGAAGTGCGCGCTGTCCCCGGGGTCGAGGAGGTGCGTGGACTCGCCGAGGGTCAGCCGCAGCCGCCCCTTGAGGACGTACAGCCACTCCTCCCCGGGGTGCACGCGCACGACGTCGCCCTGGGCCCCGTGCGGGACCCGCACGCGCAGCGCCTGCATCCCGCGCCCGGCGGCCCCGGCCTGGACGTACGTCCAGCCGCCCGCCTCGGTGGGCTCCATGTCCCCGGCGCGCACGACCGCGTCCCGCAGAGCGGTGTTCTCACCGAGGAGTTCCGAAACCGTCGTACCGTAGACACGGGCGAGTGCGAGCAGCATCGGCAGCGAGGGCTGGCGCTGGCCCGTCTCCAGCCGGGAGAGGTAGGCGGGCGAGAGCCCGGCGGACCGGGCCGCGGCCTCCAGCGTGAGGGAGGCTCGGCGGCGCAGGGCCCGCAGGTGCGGGGCCATCGCCGGGAGGGCGGCGGTCGGCTCGGCGTCCGGAGTGCTCATGCCTCCATTCAGCCGCGATTTTGCCTCCGAGGCAACTTTCTTGCCCCAGAGGCAAAATTTCGGATCAGCGGCCCGCCGCGCCCCCCTACCGGTTCGCCACCGCCTGCTTGATCAGCGTCTTCCCGAAGTCCCACATGAGCCCGCCCCCGCTGTGGGCGTCGTCCATGACGTCGGTGAACGCCTCCACGAACCGGTCCACGTCCGCCTCGTCGACGACGAGCGGCGGGATCAGCTTGATGACCTCCAGATGGTCCCCGGAGACCTGCGTGAGGATGCGGTGGCGCTGGAGCAGCGGGACGACGACCATCTGGGCGAAGAGCCCCTTGCGGGCGGTCTGGAGCATCGCCCAGCGGCTGCGCAGCTTCAGCGAGGACGGCTTCCCGAACTCGATGCCGATCATCAGCCCCCGCCCGCGCACGTCGGCCAGCAGCTCGTACGTGCCGATGAGCGCGGCGAGCCGGGACTTGAGGAGGTCACCGACGCGGCGGACGTGGGCGACGGTCTGCTCGTTCTCCATGACGCTCAGCACGGCGAGTCCGACGGCCATCGCCTGCGCGTTGGACCCGAAGCTCGCGGAGTGCACGAGGACGCGGTCCATGGACGAGTAGACCTTCTTGAAGATCCAGTCCCTGCCGAGGGTCGCCCCGACGGGGACGTACCCGCCGGAGAGCGCCTTGGCGACGCACACCAGGTCGGGTTCGACGCCGTCCTCGTGCTGGTAGGCGTAGAAGTCGCCGGTCCGTCCGAGGCCCGTCTGCACCTCGTCGGCGATGAGCAACGCCTTGTGCTTACGCAGGAGTTCCTGCGCGGCCCGCAGATACCCGGGCGGCGCCTCGTGGACCCCCTTGCCCTGGACGGGCTCGACGATCAGCGCGGCGACGTCCCCCTTGCGCAGCTCCCGGGCCAGCGCGTCGAGATCGCCCAGCGGGATCGCCGTGTCCGGCAGCAGGGGTGCGAAGCCGTCCCGGAAGCCGTCCTCGCCGTTGACGGAGAGGGCGCCGGTGGTGAGGCCGTGGAAGGCGTGCTCGCAGTACAGGACGCGGGGCCTGCCGGTGGCGTACCGGGCGAACTTCAGGGCCGTCTCGACCGCTTCGGTGCCGCTGTTGCCGAAGAAGACGCGGTCCAGGTGCGGACTGTGCGCGAGGAGCCGCTCGGCGAGCAGACCGGGCAGGGGCTGGCAGTCGAAGCGGGTGAGGTCGGCGAGGTTCAGGTCGAGGACGTCGTGCAGCGTCCTGCGAATCACGGGGTGGTGGCGGCCGAGCGCCATCACCCCGAACCCGGCGAGCATGTCGAGGTGGTCGTTGCCGTCGGCGTCCCAGAAGTGGGCGCCCTCGGCCCGCTCGTACACCTTGTCGAAGCCGATCGTCCGCAGCATGCGCGGCAGTTGCGGGTTCAGGTACTTGTCGTGCAGCTCGTAGCGCTCGGCGCCACGCGCGGCGAGGAGGGCGCCGAGGTCGAACTCCGTGCTCATTCCGTCTCCTTGACTGCGACATCCGGGGCCTCGGCGTCCTTGACCGCCAGGCTCCCCCCGATCCGCCCCGCGATCTCCACCGGCGTCAGCCCGATGTCCGCGAGCACCTCCCCGCGCTTGGCGTGCGCGAGGAACTGCTCCGGGATCCCGAACCGCCGCACCGGCACGTCGACCTCGGCGTCCGAGAGCGCCAGCGCGACCGCCGAACCCACCCCGCCGGAGCGGGAGTTGTCCTCGACGACGGCGACGAGCCGGTGCCGGGCGGCGAGGCCGGGCAGCCCGGGGTCGACGGGCTTGACCCAACGCGGGTCGACGACCGTGCAGTCGACGCCTCGCGCCGCGAGCAGTTCGGCGGCTTGCAGACACACCGGCGCCATGACCCCGACGGCCACCAGCAGGACGTCCTCCCCCGCGCGCAACACGTCCATGCCGCCGACCCGTTCGACGGCCGGAATGTCGGGACCGACGGACTCCTTGGGGAACCGGATCAGCGTCGGCGCGTCGTCCACGGCGACCGACTCCCGCAACTGGACGCGCAGTTGCTCGGCGTCGCGCGGGGCGGCGATGCGCAGGCCGGGGACGACCTGGAGGATCGACAGGTCCCACATGCCGTTGTGGGAGGCGCCGTCGGGACCGGTGACACCGGCCCGGTCGAGGACGAAGGTGACACCGCAGCGGTGCAGGGCGACGTCCATGAGGAGCTGGTCGAAGGCCCGGTTGAGGAAGGTCGCGTAGACGGCGACGACGGGGTGCAGGCCGCCGGTCGCGAGGCCGGCCGCGCTGACCGCCGCGTGCTGCTCGGCGATCCCGACGTCCCAGACCCGGCCCGGGAAGCGGGCCGCGAACGGGCCGAGGCCAACAGGGTGCAGCATCGCGGCGGTGATCGCGACGACGTCGTCCCGCTCCTCGCCGATGCGGAGCATCTCCTCGCCGAACACCGACGTCCAGGAAGGCCCGCCCGAGGGAGCCAGCGGCTCGCAGGTCGCCGGGTCCATCGCGCCGACGGCGTGGAAGTGGTCCTCCTCGTGCGCGAGGGCGGGTTCGTAGCCACGGCCCTTCTCGGTGAGGCAGTGCACGAGGACCGGGCCGTGGAAGCGTTTCGCGCGGCGCAGCGCGGACTCCACGGCCTTGATGTCGTGGCCGTCGATGGGCCCGACGTACTTCAGGCCGAGGTCCTCGAAGAGGCCCTGCGGCGCGAACGCGTCCTTGAACCCCTTCTTCGCCCCGTGCAGCGCCTCGTACACCGTGCGGCCCACGACGGGCGTGCGCTGGAGGACGTCCTTCCCCCAGGCGAGGACCCGCTCGTAGGAGTCGGTGGTGCGCAGGGTCGCGAGGTGGTTGGCGAGGCCGCCGATGGTGGGCGCGTAGGAGCGCTCGTTGTCGTTGACGACGATGATCAGCGGCCGGTTCTTCGCGGCGGCGATGTTGTTGAGCGCCTCCCAGGCCATGCCGCCGGTCAGCGCGCCGTCCCCGGTCACGGCGACGACGTGGCCCTTCTCGCCCTGCACGTCCCGCGCCTTGGCCAGGCCGTCGGCCCAGCCGAGGACGGTGGAGGCGTGGCTGTTCTCGATGACGTCGTGCTCGGACTCCTCACGGGAGGGGTAGCCGGACAGGCCCCCCTTGCCGCGCAGCTTCGAGAAGTCCTGACGGCCCGTCAGAAGCTTGTGGACGTAGGACTGGTGGCCGGTGTCCCACAGGATGCGGTCCACCGGCGACTCGAAGACGCGGTGCAGGGCGATCGTCAGCTCCACCACGCCCAGGTTGGGTCCGAGGTGGCCGCCGGTCCTGGCGACCGCGTGCACCAGGAACTCCCTGATCTCGTCGGACAGCCGGCGAAGTTGCGGCTCGCTCAGTGCCCGCAGGTCGCGTGGCTGCCGGATGCTCTCCAGAATGGTCACGCCAAGTCCCCCTTCGGTCCCGGCTGTTCAGCTCACGGTGACGGCCGGCTCCCCCGCCCCGACGCCGTCCTTCTCCATCTGCGCGGCGATCTTCATCGCCTCCTCGATCAGGGTCTCGACGATCTTCGACTCGGGGACGGTCTTGACGACCTCGCCCTTCACGAAGATCTGTCCCTTGCCGTTGCCGGAGGCGACCCCGAGATCCGCCTCGCGCGCCTCGCCGGGCCCGTTCACGACGCAGCCCATGACGGCGACCCGCAGCGGCACCTCCATCCCGTCGAGCCCGGCGGTGACCTCGTCGGCGAGCTTGTAGACGTCGACCTGGGCCCGACCGCAGGAGGGACAGGACACGATCTCCAGCCGCCGCTGCCGCAGGTTCAGGGACTCCAGGATCTGGATGCCGACCTTGACCTCCTCGACCGGCGGCGCGGACAGCGAGACACGGATGGTGTCGCCGATGCCCTGCGCGAGCAGCGCCCCGAACGCGACAGCCGACTTGATGGTCCCCTGGAACGCCGGGCCCGCCTCCGTCACCCCCAGATGCAGCGGGTACTCGCAGCTCTCGGCGAGCTGCCGGTACGCCTCCACCATGACGACGGGGTCGTTGTGCTTCACGGAGATCTTGATGTCCCGGAAGTCGTGCTCCTCGAACAGCGACGCCTCCCACAACGCCGACTCGACCAGCGCCTCGGGCGTGGCCTTCCCGTGCTTCTGGAGCAGCCGACGGTCCAGGGACCCGGCGTTGACGCCGATCCGGATCGGCGTGCCGTGGTCCCTGGCCGCCTGCGCGATGTCCCGGACCTTGTCGTCGAACTGCTTGATGTTCCCCGGGTTGACGCGGACGGCCGCGCACCCGGCCTCGATCGCGGCGAACACGTACTTCGGCTGGAAGTGGATGTCCGCGATCACCGGGATCTGCGACTTGCGGGCGATGGTCGCGAGCGCGTCCGCGTCGTCCTGCGTGGGACAGGCGACCCGCACGATCTGGCAGCCGGACGCGGTGAGTTCGGCGATCTGCTGGAGCGTCGCGCCGATGTCGGACGTCCGTGTCGTCGTCATCGACTGCACCGAGACGGGGGCCCCGCCCCCGACCGGTACCGGCCCGACGTGGATCAGCCGCGACAGGCGCCGCGCGGCGATCGGACGGGCCGGTACCTCGGGGACGCCCAGCGGGACGGTGGTCATTCGCGGTTCCCGGCGACGGTCTCGCGCATGGCCCGCAGCGACTCCTTGAGCGAGCCCATGGTGGCGAGGACGGCGGTGGGTTCGTAGCCGCAGTGCGCCATGCAGTTGTCGCAGCGGGGGTCCTTGCCCCGGCCGTACTTGTCCCAGTCGGTCTTCTCGATCAGCTCCCGGTAGGTCGGGACGTAGCCGTCGGCCATCAGGTAGCAGGGGCGCTGCCAGCCGAACAGGGAGTAGTTGGGGATCGCCCACGCCGTGCACGGGAAGTCGATCTTGCCCTCCAGGAAGTCCAGGAAGAGCGGGGAGTGGTTGAGCCGCCAGCGGCGCCGGCTGCCGCCCGCGAACGCCTTGCGGAACAGCTCGTGGGTCTGCTCGACGCCGAGGAAGTGCTCCTGGTCGGGGGCCTTCTCGTAGGCGTAGGCGGGGGAGATCATCATCTCGTCGACCTTGAGGTCGTCGTTGAGGTAGTTGAGGACCTCGATGATGGTCTGCGGGGTGTCGGTGTTGAAGAACGTCGAGTTGGTGGTGACGCGGAAGCCGCGCCGCTTGGCCTCCTTGATCGCCTCGACGGCCTCGTCGAAGACGCCCTCCTTCGCCACCGACTCGTCGTGCCGTTCGCGCAGGCCGTCGATGTGGACGGTGAACGCGAAGTAGGGGGACGGCTTGAACTTGTCGATCTTCTTGCGGAGCAGGAGGGCGTTGGTGCACAGGAAGACGTACTTCCTGCGGGCCACCAACTGGCGGACGATCTCGTCGATGTGAGGGTGCATCAGGGGCTCCCCGCCCGCGATGGACACCATCGGGGCGCCGGACTCCAGGACCGCGCCGACCGCCTGGGCGACGGGCATGCGCTGTTTGAGGACGCCGGCCGGATGCTGGATCTTTCCGCAGCCCTCGCACTTCAGGTTGCAGGCGAACAGCGGTTCCAGCTCCACGATCAGCGGGAACTTGTCCCGCTTACGGAGCTTCTGTTCGGCCAGGTATGTGGCGACTTTGATGGACTGACGCAGCGGCATGGCCATCTGGCTCACCTCCGAGGGAGCAGCACATTACGGTGCCATTCGAAGAAAGAAGGCAGGACGGAACGAAGGACGCGGAAAGCCGATATTCCACCGCGCAGCGTGCCGATCCGGACGAGTTCATGTTCTGGAGCGTCCACGACCACCCGGACGGCCGCAACGGGGCGCGTGCCCGCGCGCACGGCGCTCAGGAGCGTCGCGGCCGACTCCATGTCGACGGCGATCGCGCCGGTGGCCCTGAGCGCGGCACGCTCGGGGCCCCGGACGACATGGTCGGACCCCACGAGGGGCCCGGTGTGGACGGTGCACCCGGGAAGGGTGCGGGCGAGTTCCTTGACGATCAGCTCGGTGTCCACACACGGCACGCTCCCGCGCGGATCCCGCGTCTCCTCGGCGACCACCAGGTCCCCGGGATGCATGCCCGGAGCGAGCCCCGCACAGAACCCGGTGGCGAGCACGGCGGCCCCTTGGAGCACCGGGTCCCCCAGCACCCGCGCCACCGCCCGCTCCGCCGCCCTCGGCCCCATCCCGGTCCGCAACACGGTGACCGGCCCGGCGGCCCCACTCCGGTCCCCGAGCCTCAGCGCCGCGTGCTCGATCCCCAGCGCGCAGGCGACCAGCAGCGGAGCCGGGGCGAGGGGGGCCCTCATCATCCGGCCTTGGCTTGACGGGAGGGCGCCGGAGAGGTGCCGGAAACGGGCTGCGCCGCGGTCTCCCGCGCGGGACGACCACCCCGCGCACCCTCGCCACCAGCGGACCCACCGTCCTGAGACCCACCCCTCGCGTCCCCTCCCCCGCCGGCGGGCTCGGCGGG
>NZ_JBTYMC010000193.1:0-12932 GCF_054880855.1 Streptomyces sp. S6
GGTGAGCCCCGTGAACAACACCTGAACACGACAAGATCCGGACGATGTAGGAGTGAGCCGGTCATGGACTTCCTTCGCCCCGCCAGCTGGGAGGAAGCGCTCGCCGCGAAGTCCATGACCCACCCGCACGCCGCGTCGCGCCCCACGCAAGCCGTCATCCTCGCCGGAGGCCAAGGCTCACGGCTGCGTCCGTACACCGACGACCGGCCCAAACCGATGGTCGAGATCCCCGGCACGGGCACGCCGATCATCGGGCACCAGCTCAACTGGCTCGCACAGGAGGGCGTGACCGACGTCGTCGTCTCCTGCGGGCACCTCGCGGACGTCCTCCAGCGGTGGCTCGACGAGACCGATCTGCCGGTCTCCGTCACCACGGTCGTCGAGAGCGAGCCGCTCGGGCGCGGAGGCGGGCTGAAGTACGCGGCGGCGCGGCTGCCGCACCCCGACCGGCCCTGGTACGCGACCAACGGGGACATCTGGACCCGGTTCTCGCTGAGAGAGATGGCCGAGTTCCACGCCGAGCGGGATGCCGTGGCGACCCTCGCGCTCGCCCGGCCCCGGATCCCGTGGGGGGCCGTCCAGACCGACGGGTTCGGGCACATCACCGACTTCATCGAGTCGCCGCCGTCCACGTTCGAGATCAACGCGGGGGTGTACGTGTTCTCCCCCGAGTTCGCGGGGCTCCTGCCGGAGCGGGGGGATCACGAGCGGACGACGTTCCCTCAGCTGGCGCGTGAGCTGAAGCTCGCCGGGTTCCCGCTGCCGCAGGGGGCGTACTGGCGGGCCATTGACACGGCGAAGGATCTGACGGAGGCGGCCAAGGAGTTGGGGGCCTTGGGGCGGTAGCCCGGGTGCGGCTTCGTCGTGGTTGCTCGCGCACCTAATAGACAAGAGACGGTGGCCGCATGTCCCAACACGCGGCCACCGTCAGTCATATCGGCGAAACCCCTACCCCAGCAGACCCCCCACCAAGTTCTGATCCCCACCCGACGACGGCCCGGACGACCCGCTCGACGAACCCCCACCCGACGACGGCCCGGCCGACGACGTGCTCGGTGCCTCCTGGACCGGGGACGTGTCCTTGCTCGGGGTCTTGGCGGGGGAGCTGCCCGTGCCCTGGGTCTGGCTGGGGGAGCCGGACGTGGAGGAGTCGCGCGTGGAGGACGGGGACGACTCGCGGGACTTGGTCGGCGTCGAGGTCGCCCCCTCCGTCGTCGGCGAGGCGGACGCCTCCTTGCTGGGCCTGCCGCCGCGCTCCCCGTTGTTCGAGGCGCTCGGCAGCGGCTCACCGGGGAGCTGGTTGCGCGGCGCCTCGCCGGGGCCCGGGACGACGACCCGGTCCGCGTCGCGGACGGCCGCGCCGAGGAGGGAGCCGAAGAGGAGGGTGAGGCCGACGACGATGGCGGTGACCAGCGTCCCCCGGCGCAGCATGTAGCGGCGGAGCTGCCACAGCGGCGCGCGCGGGCCGAGCCGGCGCCAGGCGGCGGAGGCCAGGCGGCCGTCGACGGAGTACACCGGGGCGCCCGCGATGATCAGCGGGGACCAGGCGGCGAGGTTGATGATGTCGGGGGTGTCGTAGACGGGGACGGTCTTCCAGCTGACGGTGACGATCAGCGCCGCCGACAGCAGCACGCCCACCGCCGCCGCGAGCCGCTGCCAGCAGCCGAGGATCGTCAGGACGCCGACGACGACCTGGAGGAAGGCGATGACGAGGCCGGAGCCGACAGGGTGGTGCAGGGCGAACTGGCGCAGTGGCTCAGCCACTTCCCACGGGTGCAGCATGTTCAGCCACTTCACCATCGAGCCCCGCTTGCCACCGTCGAAGTAGACGGGGTCGCACAGCTTCCCCATCCCCGCGTACACCGCGAGGAAGCCGAGGAAGATGCGCAGCGGGAGCAGGACGACGCCGAGGTTGAGCCGGCGGCCGGGGTAGTAGGCGTGCCGCGCGGGGTCGCCGGGGACCCGTTCCCGGGGCGGGTCGTACTCGTCGTACGGCGGCGGGGGAGTCGCGTAGCCCGGCTCGTCGTAGACGCTGTCGACGGCCGGCATGTGCGGCAACAGGCGGTTGTCGCGGGTGCGTTGGGCGCCGACGAGCGGGGTCTCCATGGTCCGCTCGGCGAGGTCCTCGACCTCCACGCGGGGGATGACCTGGGTCGCGCCCGCGTCGGCGGGGGCCGGTTCGCCGTGGCCCACGCTGCCGGCGCGGACCGCCTGGAGGAGGCGGTGCGCGCCGGTGTCGTCCGGCGCGGAGTGCCCGCTCCACACGACGGCCCGGCGCCGGGGCGCAGCGGCACCAGCGTTCGCGACAGGGGCCCTGGAGGCGTCTCCGCCGACGCTCAAGTGCCGTGCGACACGCGGGGATTGACTGCGCGCCGACGCGCCCAACTGCACGCGGAAGGAAGCGTGCGTGACGATGACCTGCGCCGGATCGCTCGGCACCTTCACCATGCTCAGTGCGGGACCGTCGTCGAGTCCTGAGGCGAATCCCGACTGGCGGTCCCCCGCAGGTGTACGGGGTGTTCTGGTGTCCACACTCATCTAACCGAGTGACTTGTGTTTAGGACACTGCTTTGACTCGCCGGATGTGTCCGGACCCCGTCAAACCCCAGGACTACCCCGTAAGAGTGACAGGGTCACCCCCTACGGCGTGCCACCTCGTAGAGCACGATCCCCGCGGCAACCCCGGCGACCCCTCTTGTCTGCCCCTCTCGCGAGCTTCGCGGCTTCGAGCGGCTGCGCCGGCCTCCGACCGGCGGCCCCCCGTCCGCCGGCACCGGCTTGCGTCAGCTCCGGCGCCGTGCCACCTCGTAGAGCACGATCCCCGCGGCAACCCCGGCGTTGAGCGACTCGGCCCCACCCGGCATCGGAATCCGTACCCGTACGTCGCAAGTCTCACCGACCAGCCGCGACAACCCCTTGCCCTCGCTGCCGACGACGATGACGACCGGGCCCTCAAGGGCGGCCAGGGAGCCGACCTCGGCCTCGCCGTCCGCCGCGAGGCCGACGACGGTGATGCCGGCCTTCTTGTAGGACTCCAGGGCGCGGGTGAGGTTGGTCGCGCGGGCGACCGGGGTGCGGGCGGCGGTTCCCGCCGAGGTCTTCCAGGCACCGGCCGTCATACCGGCCGCGCGGCGTTCCGGGACGACCACGCCGTGGCCGCCGAACGCGGAGACGGAGCGGACGACCGCGCCGAGGTTGCGGGGGTCCGTGACGCCGTCGAGGGCGACGATCAGGGGGTCCTCGCCGATGTCGTACGCGGCGGCGGCGAGGTCCTCGGGGTGGGCGTACTCGTACGGCGGGACCTGGAGGACGAGGCCCTGGTGGTTCAGGCCGTTCGTCATGCGGTCCAGCTCGGGACGCGGCGCCTCCATGAGGTTGATGCCGCCGCGGTCGGCCGCGAGCTGGAGCGCCTCGCGGACCCGCTCGTCGTTGTCGATGAACTGCTGGACGTACAGGGTCGACGCGGGCACGCCCTCGCGCAGCGCCTCCACCACCGGGTTGCGGCCGACGACCATCTCGGACGTCCCCTTGCCGCCACGGCCCTTGGGGGTCGCCGGACGGCCCTGCGCGCGGCGCACCTGCGCGGCGGCGATGCGGTTCTTCTTGTGACCCTTGCGCATCTCGGCGGGCGGGGTCGGCCCCTTGCCCTCCAGGCCCCGGCGCCGCTGGCCGCCACTGCCGACCTGCGCGCCCTTCTTGCCGGACATGCGGCGGTTGTTGGCTGCCATGACCTACCAGTCCTTAGAGAGTTCCACTGCTCAAACAGCAGTACGTCTTATGAAGTGTGCCGCCCGGAGAGCCGGGCGGCACAATTGATCTTGAACGAGGAGAGCTGTTCAGCGCGGTCCGAGCGTCCAGCGCGGCCCCTGCGGACCGTCCTCGATGACCAGCCCCGCCTGCCCCAGCTGGTCGCGGATCGCGTCCGCCGTGCCCCAGTCCTTCCGCGCCCGCGCGGACTCCCGCTGGTCCAGGACCAGCCGGACGAGGCTGTCGACCACGCCGTGCAGATCCTCACCCCGGTCCGACTCACCGGCCCAGTGCGGGTCGAGGGGGTCGAGGCCGAGGACACCCAGCATCGCGCGCACCTCGGCGAGGCGGGCGACGGCGCCCTCCTTGTCGTCGGCCGCGAGCGCGCTGTTGCCCTGCCGGACGGTGGTGTGGACGACCGCGAGGGCCTGCGGGACGCCGAAGTCGTCGTCCATGGCCTCGGCGAAGGCCGGCGGCACCTCGGCGGCCGGCTCGACGACGCCGCCCGCCTTCTCCACCACCCGCTGCACGAACCCCTCGATCCGCGCGAACGCGGACTCGGCCTCGCGCAGGGCCTCCTCGCTGTACTCGATCATCGACCGATAGTGCGGGGTACCCAGGTAGTACCTGAGGACGATGGGCCGCCACTGCTTGACCATCTCGGAGACGAGCACGCTGTTCCCGAGCGACTTCGACATCTTCTCGCCGCTCATGGTGACCCACGCGTTGTGCAGCCAGTACGTCGCGAAGTCGTCGCCGGCCGCCTTCGACTGGGCGATCTCGTTCTCGTGGTGCGGGAAGATCAGGTCGAGGCCGCCGCCGTGGATGTCGAACGCGGAGCCCAGGTACGAGCGGACCATCGCCGAGCACTCCAGGTGCCAGCCGGGCCGGCCCCGCCCCCACGGCGTCTCCCAGTCCGGCTCACCCGGCTTCGTCGCCTTCCACAGCGCGAAGTCGCGGGGGTCGCGCTTGCCGGTGATGCCGTCCTCGGAGGGCTGGCGCATCTCGTCCAGGTCCTGCCGGGACAGCTCCAGGTACGACGGCCAGGAGCGGACGTCGAAGTAGACGCTGCCGTCCGCCTCGTACGCGTGCCCGCGCTCGATGAGCGTGCGCATCATCTCGACCATCTCGGTGACATGGCCGGTCGCGCGGGGTTCGTACGACGGCGGGAGGCAGCCGAGCGCCTCGTAGCCGGCGTTGAACGCGCGCTCGTTCTCGTAGCCGATGGACCACCAGGGACGGCCCTGCTCACCGGCCTTCGCGATGATCTTGTCGTCGATGTCGGTCACGTTCCGCACGAACGTCACGTCGTACCCGCGGTGGCTGAACCACCGGCGGATGATGTCGAAGTTCAGCCCCGACCTGATGTGCCCGATGTGCGGAGCCGCCTGCACGGTGGCGCCACAGAGGTAGATCGAGACACAGCCCGGCGTGAGCGGGGAGAAGTCACGGATCTGCCGGGCGCTGGTGTCGTACAGGCGAATAGTCACGGGTCCAAGGGTAGTGGGAGAGGGGGGCCGAAAAATACCGGCAATGTTTAGGGCTTCCGTACGACCAACGCCGTCGCGATCGCCATCAGACCCTCGTCCCGGCCCGGGAATCCGAGCCCGTCCGTCGTCGCCCCCGACACCGAGACGGGTGCTCCGGCCGCCTCCGACAGGATCTTCTGGGCCTCCTCGCGCCGCTTGCCGATCTTCGGGCGCGGGCCGACGACCTGGACGGCGACGTTCCCGATCACGAACCCGGCGTCCCGCACGATCCGCGCCGCCTCCGTCAACAGCGTGACGCCGGACGCCCCCGACCACTCGGGGCGCCCGGTGCCGAAGTGCCGGCCCAGGTCACCCAGCCCCGCCGCCGAGAACAGCGCGTTGCAGGCGGCATGGGCGACGACGTCCGCGTCGGAGTGGCCGGCGAGGCCGGTGCCGTCCCACTTGAGGCCGGCGCACCAGAGCTCGCGGCCCTCCTCGAAGGCGTGGATGTCGGTGCCGATGCCGACCTGGGGAAGCACCGGAAAGTCAGAACCCATCGTTGAGCCTCCTGCGGGCCAGAACCGCCTCCGCCAGGACCAGGTCCAGCGGACGCGTCACCTTGAACGCCTCCTCGTGCCCGGGGACGACGACGACCGTCCCCCCGAGCTGCTCGATCATGCTCGCGTCGTCCGTGACGTCCTCGGTGACCGTCTCGTGCGCGTGCACGAGCGTCTTGCGGTCGAACCCCTGAGGCGTCTGGACGGCGCGCAGCCGCGCGCGGACGGGGGTCGCGACGACGGGCTCGGGCGCACCCGGCGTCGGCTCGACCTCCTTGACCGTGTCGGCGAGGGGCAGCGCGGGAACGACGGCGACGGCACCCTCGCGGACCGCCTCGACGACGGAGTCGACCGTGTCGACGGGGACGAGAGGGCGGGCCGCGTCGTGCACGAGGACGATGTCGTACCCGTCGGGCAGCGCGTCGAGGCCGAGCTTCACGGACTCCTGGCGGGTCTCGCCGCCCGGGACGACGACGAAGTCCGTCCGCTCGGGCAGCGCGTGCGCGTCCAGCAGGGAACGGACCTCGGGGGCGCCGTCCGGCGGGGCCACGACGACGACCAGGGAGACCGCGCGGGACGCGGCGAGCGCGCGGACCGCGTGGATCAGCATCGGCGTGCCGTTCAGCGCGCGCAGCGCCTTGGGTGCGCCGGGGCCGAGCCGGACGCCGCGCCCGGCGGCCGGAATCACCGCGGCCGTGCGGACGGCCGCCTTGGGGGGATGTGATTCGTCAGACATGTTTCCTGTCAGGTTTGTGTGCGCGACCTACGTGGGTATGGCCTGGGAGGAGTGCCGGGTACCCCCACCTCGACCTGCCCCTTCCGTGAACCGCGGGTCGGGAGCGGGAGCCCCGGACCTCGAAAAGTACCGGGGTTTACTTGAGGACCCCGGGGCTTGGCGTAGCGGTGGGGATACGAACATGCCGCAGCGCCCGGCGACGAGAAATACGTCATCGGGCACCGCGGCATTTCGATGCGAGAGTTACTCCGGACGGAGAGCTCAGGAAGCGAGCACCTCGTCGAGCAGGGCCTCGGCCTTGTCCTCGTTGGTGTTCTCCGCGAGAGCGAGTTCGCTCACCAGGATCTGGCGGGCCTTGGCGAGCATGCGCTTCTCACCGGCGGAGAGTCCGCGCTCGCGCTCACGACGCCACAGGTCACGGACGACTTCCGCGACCTTGATGACGTCACCGGAGGCGAGCTTCTCCAGATTTGCCTTGTAGCGACGCGACCAGTTCGTGGGCTCCTCGGCGTACGGCGCGCGCAGCACCTCGAAGACCCGGTCCAGCCCGTCCTGACCGACCACATCACGTACGCCGACGAACTCCGCATTGTCCGCTGGCACACGTACCGTCAGGTCACCCTGGGCGACCTTCAGCACCAAGTAGGTCTTGTCCACGCCTTTGATCTGGCGAGTTTCGATGGCCTCGATCAGCGCGGCCCCGTGATGGGGATAGACCACGGTGTCGCCAACCTTGAACGTCATGTGACAGGTACCCCTTCCGTGGCTATCCAGGGTAACACGGAAACGACGGTTCCTGAATGGCGTTTTCGCAGGTCAGGGCATATCTCGGGGCTTGACAACAGCGATGTGAACGTGCTTCGGAAGGGGGCTGGAAGCAGGTATTCGCAGGTCGGAGCGGCTCTCCGAGGGGGGTGAAACGGCTACGTTACACGCTCTCGAAACCGCGTCAAGGTGGTCGAACGTCCCGATATGTCCTCTTCCTGGTGTGCGACTTCCGCTACTCCGTTCGGCGTCGGGTGGCCGGTCTTCGACGTTTCCGGAATTGATCATCGGGCGGCGGCGTCCAGGGGAAGATCGAATTCCGGGAGCGCGCATTCCGAGTTCGGGAAATCCGTACGCGGGGGGCGTTGCCGGGTTATGTGAATGGCCGGAGTACGTGAAGTGGCCAATGCGGCTCACGGGTGCGGTGGGGTGGTCCTCCCAGGGGCTCCCGAGGCGCTAGAGGCGGGTCGGGTGCGGGGTGCTGTGAACGGGTCGATACGCTGAGGCCGCTGACTGACCCTTAGGGCGGCTTTATGGAGAGTCCGCCCCTGTGTTCAAGGAGATGCCGCCGCCGTGAGCAGCAGCCTTCGACGCGGCGCCCTCGCCGCTTCCGCCCTCGCGTTCTCGATCGCCTCGCTCGCCGGCTGTGCCGCCGGGAACAACAGCCAGACGCTGGAGATCAAGCCGGACAACGCGGCGGTGACCGTCGGCGTGATCAAGATCCAGAACGCCGTTGTCATCACGCAGCCCGAGCGGGGTGCCGAGGGGCCGGCCGCCGTCGCCGCGACCGTCTTCAACACCGGTAAGGACCCTCAGACGCTGACCGGCATCACCGTGGACGGCACCAGCCAGTCCGTCGTGCTGACGCCGGGCAAGAACGACAAGGGCAGCAAGAAGGGGAGCCTGGTCGTGCCGGCCTTCGGGTCGGTCGTCATCGGCGGCGCGGGGAACGCGTCCGCGGTGCTCGCCGCGCCCGGCGACGCCGTCAAGAACGGGAACGCCCAGAAGATCACGTTCACGTTCAGTGACGCGGGTGATGTGAGCCTCCAGGCGTTCGTGGTGCCGGCGACGACGTACTTCTCGTCGTGGGGGCCGACGTCGGTTCCGAAGCCGTCCGCTTCGCCGAAGCCGTCCGCCGGTTCCTCGGAGTCCCCGAGCCCGTCGGAGTCCGCCGGCTCCTCCGCGTCCCCCAGCTCCTCGGCGTCCGCCTCCTCGGGCACCAGCCACTGAGCCACACAGGGCACGACTGAGGGCGGCACCCCCGACCGGGGTGCCGCCCTCACCGTCGTCACAGGCTCTTTACGGCTCGAACTTGTAGCCCAAGCCCCGCACCGTCACCAAGTACCGCGGCGCCCCCGGGTCCGGCTCGATCTTCGCGCGCAGGCGCTTCACGTGGACGTCGAGGGTCTTCGTGTCGCCGACGTAGTCCGCGCCCCAGACCCGGTCGATGAGCTGCATGCGGGTGAGGACGCGGCCGGCGTTGCGGAGGAGCATCTCCAGGAGGTCGAACTCCTTGAGGGGGAGGTCGACCTTGGAGCCGGAGACCGTGACGACGTGGCGGTCTACGTCCATGCGGACCGGGCCAGCTTCGAGGGCGGCCGGGGTCACCTCCTCCGGCTCGCTCCTGCGGCGCAGCACCGCGCGGATGCGGGCGACGAGTTCGCGGGAGGAGAAGGGCTTGGTGACGTAGTCGTCGGCCCCTATTTCGAGGCCGACGACCTTGTCGATCTCGCTGTCCTTGGCGGTCACCATGATGACCGGGACGTTGGAGCGGCCGCGCAGCTGGCGGCAGACCTCCGTGCCGGGCAGGCCCGGCAGCATCAGGTCGAGGAGGACGAGGTCGGCGCCGTTGCGCTCGAACTCGTCGAGACCGTCGGGGCCCGTGGCCGCCACGGCGACCTCGAAGCCCTCTTTGCGAAGCATGTACGACAGGGCGTCCGAGAAGGACTCCTCGTCCTCGACGACGAGCACACGGGTCACGGAAGGACCTCCGGGGCGGGAAGCGGTTCATAGGATGGTGCGGTGGGCTGCCCCGCCTCGGCGTCGAGGTCGGGGTGCTGGTGCGCGCGGTCGCGGGCCGCGCCCGCCTCCGGCAGCCTCAGGGTGAACGTGGAGCCCTGGCCCTCGGAGCTCCAGACCGTGACCTCTCCGCCGTGCGAGGCGGCCACGTGCTTGACGATCGCGAGACCGAGCCCGGTGCCTCCCGTGGCACGGGAGCGGGCGGGGTCGACGCGGTAGAAGCGCTCGAAGACGCGCTCCTTGTCCTTCTCGGAGATCCCTATCCCCTGGTCGGTGACGGCGATCTCGATCAGGTCCCCGCCGGGCGCGGACACCCGGCGGGCTGCTATCCCCACGCGAGTGCGGGCGGGAGAGTAGTTGACGGCGTTCTCGACGAGGTTGCCGAGCGCCGCGGCGAGCTGGCCCCGGCTGCCCCAGACGTGCAGGTCGGCGGTGCCGCCCGCGGCCATGGTGATCTGCTTGGCGCCCGCCTGGTGCCGGCAGCGGTCGACGGCCTCGGCGACGAGTTCGTCCACCCGGACCGGCTCGGAGTCCTCCAGAGGGTCGTCGTTCTGCACCCGGGAGAGGTCGATCAGCTCCTGCACGAGGTTGGTCAGGCGCGTCGCCTCGATCTGCATGCGGCCCGCGAAGCGCGTGACCGCCTCGGGGTCGTCCGACGCGTCCATGACGGCCTCGGAGAGCAGGGAGAGGGCGCCGACCGGGGTCTTCAGCTCATGGCTGACGTTCGCCACGAAGTCCCGGCGGACCGCCTCGATACGGCGGGCCTCCGTCAGGTCCTCGACCAGGAGCAGCACCAGCCGGGAGCCGAGCGGGGCGACCCGCGCGGAGACGGCGAGGGCCTCGCCCCGGCCCGTACCCCGCCTCGGGAGGTCCAGCTCGACCTGGCGTATCTCGCCGTCGCGGCGGGTGTCGCGGGCCATCAGGAGCATCGGCTCCACGGCCAGCTTCCCGCCCCGGACCAGGCCCAGGGCGTACGCCGCCGAGCTGGCCTTGACCACGGCGTCCGCCTCGTCGAGCACGACGGCGGAGGAGCGCAGGACCGACAGGACCGTGTCCACGCCCGGGGGGAGGACCGGGTCCGTGTGCAGGGAGGTGCGGGTGGGGCGCTTCTGGTCGCGTTCGCTCCAGCGGAACGCCAGCATGGCGATGACGCCGGTGAGCACCCCGGCGATCGCTGCCGCTGCGGCGACCGCCGCGTTCACGTCCATGTCCCCAGGTTAGGCACGGGGTACGACATCGCCACAGCCGTGAAGGGGTGACCTTCGAGACTCGTCGCCCAGAGTTCACCTTGGAGCCAGTAGTGATTCATTTGAGATGGCGGAAATCGACGCGTGCGGGGCCGAACGTGTCACTGTAAGGGCGCGAGACTGAGGTACGAGAGGGAACGAGGGAACGCAGATGCGGGACGCCTACCACGAGGAACTGGACTCGATCGGCGACGGTCTGGTGGAGATGGCCCGGCTGGTCGGCTCGGCCATCGGGCGCGCGACCACCGCGATCCTCGACGCCGATCTGAACCTGGCCGAGAACGTGATCGAGGGCGACAAGAAGGTCGACGAGCTGCACCACGAGCTGGAGGCCAAGGCGATAGACCTGCTGGCCCGGCAGCAGCCCGTCGCCACCGACCTGCGGATCGTCGTGACGTCCCTGCGGATGTCCGCCGACCTGGAGCGCTCCGGTGACCTCGCCCAGCACGTCGCCAAGCTGGCTCGGCTGCGGTTCCCGCAGACCGCCGTACCGCGCGACCTGCACGCCACCATCCTGGAGATGGGCCAGCTCGCCCAGCGCCTGATGGCCAAGGCCGCCGAGTGCATCATCACCAAGGACGTCGACCTCGCGCTCCAGCTCGAAGCGGACGACGACGCGATGGACCTCCTCCACCGCACGCTGTTCCAGCACCTGATCGACGACCGCTGGAAGCACGGCATCGAGACCGCCGTCGACGTCACCCTCCTGGGCCGCTACTACGAGCGGTTCGCCGACCACGCGGTCGCCGTCGCCAAGCGTGTCGTCTTCCTCGTCACCGGCGAGCACGCGGACGAGCTCCAGCAGGACCTGCCGCCGGAGATCCAGGCCTAGCCGTACCCCGGTGCGCCCTCTTTGCGCCCTTCGCGTGGAGGGCTCGGGTGGGGTCCCATGGGTGTACCTGCGTCGAGGAGGGACCCCCAGATGGCCGAATCCCCCAGCACGTCCCCCGACCCCACCCAGGAAGCACCGACCGAGCAGCCCGCCGAGATCAGGAACCTGATGCTGATCGGGGCCTGCGGGTGTGGCTCGGGGTGCGGGTGCGGGTGCCAGTCCGGTAGTCCGTGTCAGTGCGGTTGAGCGGTTTTCTCGTACCACGTCGTGGGGCTCGGTGAGCGATCACCGGGCCCCACGTGTGTCCGGGGGCGGATACGGCGCCTGCTTCTCAGGTCCTACTTCTTACGACGCCGAGCCGCCCTCTTCTTGATCTCGGCCTGCCCCCGCTTCGTCCAGTCACCCTGGTGCAGGTAGCACCGGGAGGTTCCCTTGAGCGTCTTGTTCTGGCACCGGCCTCCACTGCTCGTCGTCGCCCCGCACTTCCCTTGCCTCCACTCGACCATGACCCCTCCCCGGTGATGTGCCGTCCCTCTCAGGGTGCGGTTCTCGGGAGGGGGAGGGGCAAGGCACATACCGGACAGCGGGGTGTGTGGCCACGGGGTGCTGATGTGACTCGGGTGGGTGGGGAGAGTGCGCTCAGCAGTCGAACCGGTGCGTGTACGGCATCCCCGGGCACCTCCTGCACACGAACAGGTACACCCCGCCCGCGTCCCCCAGGCACAGTTCGGCGTCTCCGTCGCCGTTGATGCTCAGGAGGTGCTCCATGCGGTGGCCCTGGGGGCAGTCGGGCCAGTTCGGGGGTTGCGTCCAGGCGGGGTAGCCGCCGACCTTGGTGCGGAGGGCGCAGGCGAGGTCGGTGTAGTGGACGCCGGGGTGTTCTTCGAGTTCCTCGATGAGGGGGTGGACGATGGGGCGGAGGGCTTCGGGCATGTCCCAGTTGGGGTATTCGACGACGGTTGTGGGGGAGAGTGTGCAAGGGGCTGGCAAGGAGTCGTCGTCGTACTCGCCCTCCTGGGGGAGGGGGACGTCGAGCAGGAGGGCGTTCGTCAGGACGTCCGACTCCCTGCGCCAGTAGAGGCGGGGGAGTACGGATTCCGCCGGGTCCGCCGGGTGGACGAGGGTGCACCAGACGACCTGGAGGACGTCCGTCCCGTCCGGGAACTCCAACTCCGGTACATCACGGGCGAAGAGCTGGAGGACGGGGACCATCGGGACTGTGTCGAGGCCTTGTTCGTCGCCCAGCGGCAGCCAGTGACCTTGCTGTGCGCAATGCGGCCACTCCTCCGACGCGGGCCACAACAGCGGTCCCCCGACGGAGCTTTCGCGCACCCCGGGTGTGCCGGCGGTCGGGTTGAGGAGGGTCGTGCGCAGGGCGTAGGGCGCGAGTTGGGGAATCAGCTCGGCTATGTCGGCGGTGGTGGCCATGGGGGGACAGTAACCGCCGTGCTGATGCTCCTATTGCCTGTCAAGCGGCTTGGAGCCAGTTGCGGTAGGTGTGGGCGAGGTCGTCGTCTCGGCGGATTCCGCGTTCGAGGGCGGAGATGGCGGTCGGCCAGA
>NZ_JBTYMC010000194.1:0-12892 GCF_054880855.1 Streptomyces sp. S6
TGAACACCCGTCGCAGGAAAAGGAGTTCACCGTCATGACCGTACGTGTCGGCATCAACGGCTTCGGCCGGATCGGCCGCACCTATCTGCGCGCGGCCCTGGAACGCGGCGACGCGCGGCGGCCGGCGGGTACGGGTGAGCGGGGTCGACTCCCGTTGGGTCGGAATGGTCCCCATGGCCGGCTCCCCTCCCCGGGCAGTTGGTTCGAATACACCTCGGTCGACACCGACAGAGTGACAGACTGGCTACGCCCATAAGCGTCGAGTTACCGAAGTGGGCCGTCATGAGTGAGAACACTGCTGTGTGTGTGCTCGAAGAGGGTTCAATTGAGGGCGGAATTCGAGCATCTGCGCTACGCCCCCTGCTCACCGCCCTGCTCGCAGCCCGCGACGGCGACTTCGCGCGCGCCATGGCTCCGGTCGAGGGCGAGGGGATCGTGGCCGAACTGGCCACCGCCTTCAACCAGATCGTCGACCGCAGCGAGCACTTCAACACCGAGGTGCGGCGCGTGAAGCGCGAGGTGATCCGCAACGGCAGGCTGGACGAGCGGGTCTCGGCCAGTCCGGGCCAGGGCCGCTGGACCTCACGCGTGGACGACGTGAACCAGCTCCTGGACGCGCTGGCGGCTCCTGCGGCGAACGCCGCCCGGGTGCTGGACGCGGTGGCGGACGGCGATCTGACCCAGCGTGTCGACCTGCACGACGGCACCCGTCAACTCCGGGGTGACCTGCGCCGGTTGGGCCGGGCGGTGAACCGGATGGTCGACCAGCTCTCGCTGTTCACCGGCGAGGTGACCCGGGTCGCCCGCGAGGTCGGCACCGAGGGCCGGCTCGGCGGACGCGCCAAGGTGCGCGGCCTGTCGGGGAGTTGGCGGGACGTGACGGACGCCGTCAACACGATGGCGGCCCGGCTGACGGCCCAGGTGCGGGACATCGCGCTGGTGACGACGGCGGTGGCGCGCGGCGATCTGACCCGGACGGTGACGGTCGAGGCGACCGGTGAACTCCTCGAACTGAAGCTGACCGTGAACACGATGGTGGACCAGCTCTCCGCGTTCGCCGACGAGGTCACCCGGGTCGCCCGCGAGGTCGGCACCGAGGGCAACCTGGGCGGCCAGGCGCAGGTGCGGGGCGTGTCCGGGGTGTGGAAGGGCCTGACCGACAACGTCAACTTCATGGCGTCGAACCTCACTTCGCAGGTCCGCAACATCGCGCAGGTGACGACGGCCGTCGCGAACGGCGACCTCAGCCAGAAGATCACCGTGAGTGCGCGGGGCGAGATCCTCGAACTGAAGGACACCGTCAACACGATGGTCGACCAGCTCTCCGCGTTCGCCGACGAGGTGACCCGCGTCGCCCGCGAGGTCGGCACCGAGGGCCAGTTGGGCGGTCAGGCCCAGGTCCGGGGCGTCTCCGGCGTCTGGAAGGACCTCACGGACAACGTCAACTTCATGGCGGACAACCTGACTTCGCAGGTCCGGAACATCGCGCTCGTCTCGACGGCCGTCGCCCAGGGCGACCTCGGCAAGAAGATCACCGTCGAGGCGAAGGGGGAGATCCTGGAGCTGAAGACGACCATCAACACGATGGTGGACCAGCTCTCCGCGTTCGCCGACGAGGTGACCCGCGTCGCCCGCGAGGTCGGCACCGAGGGCAACCTGGGCGGCCAGGCGCAGGTGCGGGGCGTGTCCGGGGTGTGGGAGGAGCTGACGGACAACGTCAACTTCATGGCCCTGAACCTGACTTCGCAGGTGCGGAACATCGCCCAGGTGACGACCGCCGTGGCCAACGGCGACCTCTCCAAGCAGATCACGGTGGACGCGCGGGGCGAGATCCTCGAACTGAAGGACACCGTCAACACGATGGTGGAGCAACTGCGGGCGTTCGCCGACGAGGTGACCAGGGTCGCCGCCGAGGTCGGCACCGAGGGCAACCTCGGGGGGCGGGCCCAGGTGCGGGGCGTGTCGGGGGTGTGGAAGGACCTCACCGACAACGTCAACTACATGGCGGACAACCTGACTTCGCAGGTGCGGAACATCGCTCAGGTGGCGACGGCGGTGGCGCAGGGCGACCTGTCGAAGAAGATCGACGTGGACGCGCGGGGGGAGATCCTGGAGCTAAAGACGACCATCAACACGATGGTGGACACGCTCTCCGCGTTCGCCTCGGAGGTGACCCGGGTCGCCCGCGAGGTCGGCTCCGAGGGACAACTCGGCGGCCAGGCACGGGTGGAGGGCGTGTACGGCACCTGGAAGCGGCTGACGACCAACGTCAACGAACTCGCCCTGAACCTCACCACGCAGGTCCGCGCGATCGCCGAGGTCGCCTCGGCCGTGGCACAGGGCGACCTGACCCGAGCGATCACCGTCGAGGCGCGCGGCGAGGTCTCCGAGCTGAAGGACGACGTCAACCGGATGGTGGCGAACCTGCGGGAGACGACCCGTGCGAAGGACTGGCTGGAGTCCAACCTGGCCCGCCTCGCCGGGCTGATGCAGGGCCACCGGGACCTGATGGAGGTCGCCGACCTGATCCTGCGGGAGCTGACCCCGCTGGTGAACGCCCAGTACGGGGCGTTCTACCTGGCCGACCCGGCGGACCACACCGTCGGCCCGGCGAAGGGCCTCGCGTTCATCGCCGGGTACGGCGCCGTCGAGACCGGCGGGCTGCCGGTGCACGGGCTGGTCCGGCAGGCGGCGCGGGAGAAGAAGCGCATCCTGGTCGAGGAGACCCCGGCGGACTACATCAAGATCGCCAGCGGGCTCGGGGAGGCGGCGCCGACGACGGTCGTCATCCTCCCGATCCTCTTCGAGGACACGCTCCTCGGGGTCGTCGAACTCGCCGCGTTCTCCCGCTTCTCGGACGTCCACCTCGCGTTCTTCGACCAGTTCGTGAACACGATCGGCGTCGCGATCAGCACGATCGTCGCCAACTCCCGCACCGAGGCGCTGCTCGGCGAGTCCCAGCGGCTGGCCCACCAGCTCCAGGAACGCTCCGACGAACTCCAGGACCAACAGGCCGAGTTGCGCCGCTCCAACGCCGAACTCGCCGAGAAGGCGGCCCTGCTGGCGACGTCGTCGCAGTACAAGTCGGAGTTCCTCGCGAACATGTCCCACGAGCTGCGCACCCCGCTCAACTCCCTGTTGATCCTGGCCCGGTTGCTGTCGGACAACCCGGACGGCCACCTCTCCGAGCAGGAAGTGCAGTTCGCGACGACGATCCACCGCTCGGGCTCCGACCTCCTCCAGCTCATCAACGACATCCTCGACCTGTCGAAGATCGAGGCGGGCCGGATGGACGTCCGCCCCAAGCAGCTCCCGCTGATCAAGCTCCTCGACTACGTGCACGCCACGTTCCGCCCGCTCACCCTCGACCGGGGCCTCGCCTTCGAGGTGTCCGTCGGTGACGACGTGCCGCGCACGATGCACTCCGACGAGCAGCGCATCCAGCAGATCCTGCGCAACCTGCTGTCCAACGCGGTGAAGTTCACGGCGGCGGGCCGGGTCGAACTCCGGGTGACCCGGGCCCCGTTGGACATGATCGCGTTCGCCGTCACCGACACGGGCATCGGCATCTCCCCGGGCGAACTCCCGGCGGTCTTCGAGGCGTTCCAGCAGGCCGACGGCACCACGAACCGCAAGTACGGCGGCACGGGCCTCGGTCTGTCCATCAGCCGGGAGATCGCGGGGCTCCTCGGCGGCAGGATCGTCGCGGAGAGCGCCCCGGGCCTCGGCTCGACGTTCACCCTGTACGTGCCGGTCACCAGCCCCGGCCACCTCGCGCCGCCGGAGCGGGAACCGGACACCCCGCCGGACGCCTCGCCGGAGCCGTCCACCGGCCCCACCGACTCCTGGCGCACCGGCCGCGCCGCCGGGGTCCTGCCCGGACGCCGGGTGTTGATCGTCGACGACGACATACGCAACGTCTTCGCCCTCACCCACGTCCTCGGCAGGGTCGGCATGGACGTCCAGTACGCGGAGAACGGCCGGGAGGGCATGGAACTCCTCGCGGCCGACCCGGAGATCGAGCTGGTCCTGATGGACATCATGATGCCGGAGCTGGACGGGTACGAGACGATCACCGCGATCCGCGAATCCCCCCGCTGGGAGGGCCTGCCGATCATCGCCCTCACGGCGAAGGCGATGCCGGGCGACCGCGAGAAGGCGATCGCCCGGGGCGCGGACGACTACGTACCGAAGCCGGTGGACGTGGACAGCTTGGTGAACCTGATGTGCCGGTTACTGGAGGACAGGACCTGAGAGCTACGCCCCCCAGGCCCCCTGCCTGAGAGTTACGCCACCCAGGCGCCCTACCTGAGAGCTACGCCTCCCGGGCCCCTACCCGAGAGGCACGCCTTGAGGGTTACGCCTCCCGAGTCCCCGCGTACATCTCGTCCAGCAACCCCTTGTACACCCGCTCCACCACCGGCCGCTTCAGCTTCAGGCTCGGCGTGATCTCCCCGTGCTCCACATCGAGATCCCGGGGCAGCAGCCGGAACTTCTTGATGGTCTGCCACCGCTGGAGCCCGGTGTTCAGCTCGTCCACATACCCCTGGACGAGCTGGACCGTGGCCGGCGCCGCGACGACCTCCGCGTACGACTTCCCGCCGAGCCCGTTCTCCTCGGCCCACCCGAGGATCGCCGCCTCGTCGAGGGCGATCAGCGCGGTGCAGAAGTTCCGGTCGGCGCCGTGCACGAGGATGTTGGAGACGTACGGGCAGACCGCCTTGAACTGTCCCTCGGCCTCGGCGGGCGCGATGTACTTCCCGCCGGACGTTTTGATCAGGTCCTTCTTGCGGTCGGTGATCTTCAGGAAGCCGTCCGGGGAGAGCTCGCCGATGTCCCCGGTGTGGAACCACCCGTCGGACTCCAGCACCTCGGCGGTCTTGTCGGGGAGCTTGTGGTAGCCCTCCATGATCCCGGGGCCGCGCAGCAGGATCTCCCCGTCGTCCGCGATCCTGACCTCCGTGCCGGGCAGCGGCTTGCCGACGGTCCCGGTCCGGTACGCCTCGCCGGGGTTGACGAAGGACGCGGCGGAGGACTCGGTGAGCCCGTACCCCTCAAGTACGTGGATACCCGCGCCGGAGAAGAAGTACCCGATCTCCGGGGAGAGCGCGGCGGACCCGGAGACGGCGGCCCGCAGCCGCCCGCCGAACGCCTCGCGGATCTTGGCGAAGACGAGCGCGTCGGCGGCCTTGTGCTTCGCGGCCAGCGCGAACGGCGCGGTCCGGTCACCGGTCCGCATGAAGTTGTCCTGCGTGACCTTCGCGTACTCCCGGCCGACCTCGGAGGCCCACTGGAAGATCTTGTATTTGGCGCCACCGCCCGCACGGGCCTTCGCGGCGACCCCGTTGTAGACCTTCTCGAAGATGCGGGGGACGGCCGCCATGTACGTCGGACGTACTACGGGAAGGTTCTCGATGATCTTGTCGACCCGGCCGTCGACGGCGGTGACGTGCCCGACCTCGATCTGTCCCGAGGTGAGGACCTTGCCGAAGACGTGGGCCAGCGGCAGCCACAGGTACTGCACGTCCTGCGCGCTGATCAGCCCGGTCGCGGCGATCGCCTTCGCCATGTAGGACCAGTTGTCGTGCGGGAGGCGTACCCCCTTGGGGCGACCCGTAGTACCCGAGGTGTAGATCAGGGTCGCCAGCTGGTCCTTGGTGATCGCGCCGACCCGCTCCTCGATCAGACCGGGCTCCTTGGCCAGCCGCTCCGCGCCCCGCTGCTCCAGCTCGTCGAGGGTGAGGATCCACTCCTCGCCGGTGTCCGCGCCGGTGGGGTCGATGACGACGACGTACGCCAGGTCGGGCAGCTCGGCACGGCGCGCGACGGCCTTGGCGAGCTGCGCGGCGTCCTCCGCGACCAGCACCCGGCTCTCCGAGTCGGAGAGGATGTACGCCGACTCCTCGTCGTTGGTCTGCGGGTAGACCGTCGTCGTCGCGGCGCCCGCGCACATGATGCCGAGGTCGACGAGGATCCACTCGATCCGCGTCGAGGAGGCGAGCGCGACGCGCTGCTCCGGCTCGATGCCGAGCCCGATCAGACCGGCGGCGATCGCGTGCACCCGCTCGGCGGCCTGCGCCCAGCTCAGCGACTGCCACGTGTCGGGCCCCTGGCCGGACGACGCCGGCACCGGGTACCGGTACGCCTCCGCGTCGGGCGTGGCCGTCACCCGCTCCAGGAAGAGGCCCGCCACGGACGGCGGGCGGTTCTCGATCAGGGTCTGTGTGTCGCTCACGACATCCTCCGGGGCCCGCGACGGTGCGGCGGTTGTGCTGCGCGGCTTTTTAACTCACGAGTAACTAACAGGCAGGCATCAGAGTAAAGGTCGTCCGGCCCGGGCGTAAGGGGTCACGGACGGTCACTTCGGCCTGTATGACAGCGGTTACGACAACGGGGCCCGCCGCGTTCACACGCGACGGGCCCCACAAGTCCCGGCCTACTTCTTCCCCTTGCCCGAACCCGCGCTGTCGTCACTGCTCAGGACAGCGATGAAGGCCTCCTGCGGGACCTCCACGGAACCCACCATCTTCATCCGCTTCTTGCCCTCCTTCTGCTTCTCCAGCAGCTTCCGCTTCCGGGAGATGTCACCGCCGTAACACTTGGCGAGGACGTCCTTGCGGATGGCACGGATGGTCTCGCGGGCGATGACCCGGGAGCCGATGGCCGCCTGGATCGGCACCTCGAACGCCTGGCGCGGGATCAGCTCGCGCAGCTTGGCGACCAGCCGGACACCGTACGCGTACGCGGCGTCCTTGTGCGTGATCGCCGAGAACGCGTCGACCTTGTCGCCGTGCAGCAGGATGTCGACCTTGACCAGCGACGACGTCTGCTCGCCGGTGGGCTCGTAGTCCAGCGAGGCGTACCCGCGGGTCTTCGACTTCAGCTGGTCGAAGAAGTCGAACACGATCTCCGCGAGGGGCAGCGTGTAGCGGATCTCGACCCGGTCCTCGGAGAGGTAGTCCATCCCGAGGAGGGTGCCGCGCCGGGTCTGGCACAGCTCCATGATCGCCCCGATGAACTCGGTGGGCGCGAGGATCGTGGAGCGTACGACGGGCTCGTACACCTCCATGATCTTGCCCTCGGGGAACTCGCTCGGGTTGGTGACGACGTGCTCGGTGCGGTCCTCCATGACGACGCGGTACACCACGTTCGGCGCGGTCGCGATCAGGTCGAGGCCGAACTCGCGCTCCAGGCGCTCCCGGACGACGTCGAGGTGGAGCAGGCCGAGGAAGCCGACGCGGAAGCCGAAGCCGAGGGCCGCGGAGGTCTCCGGCTCGTAGACGAGCGCGGCGTCGTTCAGCTGGAGCTTGTCGAGGGCCTCGCGCAGCTCCGGGTAGTCCGAGCCGTCCAGCGGGTACAGGCCGGAGAAGACCATGGGCTTGGGGTCCTTGTACCCCCCGAGCGCCTCCGTGGCCCCCTTGACCTGGCTGGTGACGGTGTCACCGACCTTCGACTGGCGGACGTCCTTCACGCCGGTGATCAGGTAACCCACCTCGCCGACACCCAGGCCGTCGGCGCTGAGCATCTCCGGGGAGTTGGTGCCGATCTCCAGCAGCTCGTGCGTCGCGCCGGTCGACATCATCCGGATGCGCTCACGCTTGTTGAGCTGGCCGTCGATGACACGGACGTACGTCACGACACCGCGGTACGAGTCGTACACCGAGTCGAAGATCATCGCGCGGGCGGGCGCGTCCTTGACCCCGACGGGCGCCGGGACCTCGCGGACGACCTTGTCGAGCAGGGCGTCGACACCGAGACCGGTCTTCGCGGAGACCTTGAGGACGTCGGAGGGGTCGCAGCCGACGAGGTTCGCCAGCTCCTCGGCGAACTTCTCCGGCTGGGCCGCCGGGAGGTCGATCTTGTTCAGCACCGGGATGATCGCGAGGTCGTTCTCCATCGCGAGGTACAGGTTCGCGAGGGTCTGCGCCTCGATGCCCTGCGCCGCGTCGACCAGGAGGACGGTGCCCTCGCAGGCGGCGAGCGACCGGGAGACCTCGTAGGTGAAGTCGACGTGCCCGGGGGTGTCGATCATGTTGAGGATGTGCGTGTTGCCCGGGTCCTCGGTCGGGGCCCAGGGCAGACGCACGGCCTGCGATTTGATCGTGATGCCGCGCTCGCGCTCGATGTCCATGCGGTCGAGGTACTGGGCGCGCATCTGGCGCTGCTCCACCACCCCGGTCAGCTGGAGCATGCGGTCGGCGAGCGTGGACTTGCCGTGGTCGATGTGCGCGATGATGCAGAAATTGCGGATCAGCGCCGGGTCGGTACGGCTCGGCTCGGGCACATTCTTAGGGGTCGCGGGCACGCAGGGTCCTGTCTCTTGAGGCGCCTTGTGCCTCGGGTCGGATCGATACGTAGCTTCCATGGTCCCATGGGCGGCGACCAGGTCCCGGTTTGGGCTGGCCGGGTGGCCGCTGCTACTGTGGACAGCTGTGTCTCATGCCCTCTCAGCGCGAGGCACACCCCAAGAAATCACCTGGTCCGGGGCCCTCGCGGTCCCGTGCCTGAACCTGAAAAGGCTCAATCAGTGGCGAACATCAAGTCCCAGATCAAGCGGATCAAGACCAACGAGAAGGCGCGGCTGCGCAACAAGGCCGTCAAGTCCTCCCTCAAGACCGCGATCCGCAAGGCCCGCGAGGCCGCCGCCGCGGGTGACGTCGAGAAGGCCACCGAGTACCAGCGCGCTGCCGCGCGTCAGCTCGACAAGGCCGTCTCCAAGGGCGTCATCCACAAGAACCAGGCCGCCAACAAGAAGTCGGCGCTTGCTTCCAAGGTGGACGCGCTCAAGGGCTGAACCCCTTTGATCTGAGCGGGCCCCCTCCTGATACGAGGGCTCCCGTCGCCGGAAGGACCCAGAGCGGGCCCTCTCTCATCCGCTCCCGTCCGGCACCCTCAAGGCTCCGCGCGCGGCCTGCGTTCGCCACGCGGGCGCGGAACCGAACCAGCTCGACCTGAAGGCCCCGGCCTCCAGCCCTTCCCCAGGGCGGAGAGCCGGGGCCTTCGGCGTTCTCCTCTCAGGCCCAGAACGCGTTCCCGACGTCGATGTCCTCGACGCACTCATCGAGATCCGTGATCTTGTCCCCGACGATCCGGAACACGATCCCCCCGACCTCGTCGATCCGCCGCCCGTCCGGCCGCTCCCCCGTGAACCGGTGCACGGACACCGCGTGCCCCCGCCCGTCCACCAGCACGTTCTTCACCTCGACCCGCAGAGTCCCACCGGTCTCGGCGAACAGCTGTCCGTACATCTCGAAGATCGAGTCCAACCCTTTGAAGTCCCCCGACAGCGGGTGACTCCCCGGCACATGATGCGCACAGTCCGCCGTCATCATCCCCCTCAGCGCCTCCAGATCCCCCCGCGAAAACGCCTCGTACCCCGCCCTCACCAACAGAGCATGCGGATGCCCAGCCATCCCAACCGCCACCTCTCACACCAGGGCGATCCCGACTGACACCCCTCAATTCTCCCCCTTCTCACCTCGCCCCGCCCCACCAACAACAAGCCCAGCACCCCGCAAGCGCGGGCAAGCGCCAACGCCCCCCACCTCAGCCACCCCACAACCCACCCCCTACCGCCCCCGAGACCTCGCAGCCTGAGCGATCACCACAACCGCCTTCTCCAACGCATACTCGGGATCATCCCCCCCACCCTTCACCCCCGCGTCCGCCTCGGCCACAGCCCGCAGCGCCACGGCCACCCCGTCCGGCGTCCACCCCCGCATCTGCTGCCGCACCCGATCGATCTTCCACGGCGGCATCCCCAACTCCCGCGCGAGATCAGCCGGCCGCCCCCCACGCGCGGACGACAGTTTCCCGATGGCCCGCACCCCTTGCGCCAACGCGCTGGTGATCAGCACCGGCGCGACCCCGGTCGACAACGACCACCGCAACGCCTCCAACGCCTCAGCCGCCCGCCCCTCGACAGCCCGATCGGCGACGGTGAAACTCGACGCCTCGGCCCGCCCGGTGTAGTACCGCCCGACGACAGCCTCGTCGATGGTCCCCTCGACATCCGCACCCAACTGCGACACCGCGGACGCGAGCTCCCGCAGATCGCTCCCGATCGCATCGACCAGCGCGGAACACGCCTCGGGAGTCGCCGACCGCCCACTCGCCCGGAACTCCTGCCGGACGAACGCGAGCCGGTCCGCCGGCTTGGTCATCTTCGGACAGGCGACCTCCCGGGCCCCCACCTTCCGCGCCGCCTCCAGCAACGCCTTCCCCTTGACCCCACCGGCATGCAGCAGCACCAGCGAGATGTCCTCGACCGGCGCCCCCAGATAAGCCTTCACATCCTTGACGGAGTCAGCCGAAAGATCCTGCGCGTTCCGGACGACCAGCACTTTCCGCTCGGAGAACAGCGAGGGACTCGTCAACTCGACCAACGTCCCCGGCTGCAACTGCTCCGCCACCAGATCCCGCACATCGGTGTCCGCGTCGGCCTCCCGGGCCGCCCGCACGATCTCCTGCACGACCCGGTCGAGCAACAGCTCCTCCTGCCCCACGGCAAGCGTCACAGGGGCGAGGAGATCATCATCAGCACGTTTCTTGGCCATCCCCCCAAGCATGTCACGCACGTCTGACACCCCACCCCCTACGGCTCCTCCCGCCACCCCTCCCACTCCCCCGCGAACGCGTCCAGTTCCTCCGCCCCGAGCCGCCCCTCCTCGTCCCGCAGCACCACCAGCCACTGCGCGTCCTCCGCGTCGTCCTCCCCGGCCAACGCGTCCCGCACCACCCCCGGCTCCTCCCGCACCCCGAACCGCTCCCGCAACTCCTCGACCACCTCCTCCGCCGCATCCCGATCCGGCAGCACCAGCACATGTCTCACATCGCTCACGCCCCCATTCTCTCCCGCGGCTGCCAGACTGCGGCCATGGAGCGAACCCTGAGCCGCCCGGAAGCCTCGGACGCCGTCCAGGACCACGGCTGGCGCTACATCCTGGGCGCACTACAGACGTCGGTCCCGACCGCGACGTCCGCTCAGGCGCTCACCTCGGCAGCGGACGCCGTCGCGGCGTGCGGCGACGATGCTGACGGCCACCTCCGCATCGACATCCGCCCCGACCGGGCCCTGTTCACCCTCCAGTCGACAAAACACGCGACGGTCACCACGCTGGACGTCGACCTCGCGCACCGGATCACCGCCGCCCTCGGCAGGTCCGGCCACCGGCCGACCTCCGGCACCGCACCGGAGGCACCCCGCTCCGTCCAGCTCCTGGAGATCGCCGTCGACGCCCTGGACATCGCCGGGATCCGCCCGTTCTGGAAGGCCGTCCTGGGCTATACCGACGAGGCCGGCGCCGACGGCCCAACCGACCCCCTCATCGACCCCCTGTGGCAGGGCCCAGCCGTCTGGTTCCAGCAGATGGACCACCCACGCCCCCAGCGCAACCGCCTCCACCTCGACATCAGCGTCCCCCACGACGAGGCCCCCCGCCGCGTCGAATCCGCCCTGGCCGCCGGCGGCCACCTCGTCTCCGCCACCCGCGCCCCCGCGTTCTGGGTACTCGCCGACCAGGAGGGCAACGAGGTCTGCGTCACCACCTGGCAGGGCCGGGACGGCTGAAACCGGGGACGACCGGCACCGGGGACCGGTGAAGCCGGAGACCGGTGAAGCCGGAGACCGGTGAAGCCGGAGACCGGTGAAGCCGGAGACCGGTGAAGCCGCATCCACTTCACCCCCGTCCTCGCGCCCCAACCCTCACCTGCCGCCGGTGAAGATCGAAGGCCGTCGTCCTCACCCCCGCCCTCGCACCCCACCCCTGACCCCAACACCCACCCCCTCACCCACCCCCCGACACCCGCACCCCCTCCCCCGCCCCGCTCACAGCCAGCCCCCCGTCCAGATCCGTCCGCATCATCACAGCCCCCGCCCCCCGCAACGCGGCAACCGTCCCCGGCGCCGGATGCCCATAGGAGTTCCCGGCCCCGCAGGACACCACCGCCACCCGAGCCCCCACGGCCCGCAGCAACCCGAAGTCCTGATGGGCCGACCCGTGATGTGCCACCTTCAGCACATCCACCCCACCCCGCAGCACCCCACCCGCAGCCGCCCACATGGCCCGCTGCCCCACCGGCTCCAGATCCCCCAGCAGCAACACCTTGAGCCCACCCACCCGAACGAGCATCGCCACGCTCGCGTCATTGGCCCCCTCCACCGGCGCACCCCCACCAGGCGGCCACAGCACCTCCCACTCCAACGCCCCCACCCGCCGCCGCTCCCCCGCAGCCGCCCGCACCACCGGCACCCCCGCCTCCCGGGCCACCCGCCGGACGAACCCCACCTGATCCACCGGCTCCTCGAACCCGGTCACCTCGATCGCCCCCACGGCCCGCCCCCGCAACACCCCCGCCAACCCGGCGACATGGTCGGCATGAAAGTGCGTGAGCACGACCAGCGGCACCCGAGTGACCCCCAGTTTCCTCAGACACCGATCGACGGCCCGAGGATCGGGCCCGGCGTCGACGACGACCCCGGCCCCGTCCCCCGCGTACAGCACGGACGCATCCCCCTGCCCCACATCGCAGACGGCGAACCGCCACCCGGGCGGCGGCCACCCCGTCACCACCCGGGTGACAGGCGGCGGTTGCAGCACGACCAGCACCAGCACCACCCCGACCGCACCCCACCACAACGGCCGCCCCACGACCCGCCGCCCGAGCAGCACCCCCACGACGGTCACCAGCGCGAGGACGACGGCCCCACCCCACCCACCGGGCCAGTCCACCCCCGCCCCGGGCAACGCGGCCCCGGTCCGGGCGACCCCCGCGATCCACAGACGTATCTCGGGCTTGCCAACGGGGGGTTGAGCTCCATGAGTTGGGACAGCTGGGTGGGGGAACATCGGTCGTAGGGAGCCGGTTCTGTGGGGGCTTGCTCCGGTTGACT